>JALOOB010000521.1 GCA_025454635.1 Anaerolineae bacterium | reverse complement strand
CGGCCTCGCCCACCAGATCACCGTGCTTGCGATCCTGCCGCCGCTCGTCTGGTTTGTCCTGAGCCAGGACAAAGGCGTTCTCCGGCGCGGCCGCCTCATACTTGCGCTCGTCGCGCTGGCCCTGTTGCCCCTGTTGAGCTATGCCTTCGTCTACATCCGGGGCGCGCAGCACCCCGAGTGGCGCGGGGCAGGCGAGTGGTCGGGCAACCTCGCGTGGTTCCTTAGCTTCGTTTCCACTGGCCAGGGCCGCGGCGAGCTGACCTGGTCCCTCCGCCCCTTCTTCACCGCCGAGTTCCCCGCGCTCATCTGGCGCGAGATGGGCTGGCCCGCGCTCGTGGCCGGCCTCGGCGGCATCGCTGCGCTCGGCCGCCGCCGCGCGACGCTCATCTACGCCACCATCATCATCTACCTTGTCTTTTCGTGGGTCGACCGCCTCGGCAACTGGTACCAGGTCATCATGCCCGTCTACGCGCTGCTCGCGCTCGGCCTCGCCGCCGGCGCCGCGTGGCTGACCGCCCGCACCTCGCGCCGCGGCGTCTATGCGGCCGTCCTCGTCCTGCTCGCCGTCCTGGCGCTCGACCGCGGCATCACGTCCTACCCGCGCGCGGACAGCAGCAACCGCGCGGACGACACCGCGCTCGCGCCCGCCCTCGCCATCGTCGCGGACAACCCGCCGCCGGGCGCGCCCATCCTTGGCACGCTGCCCGAGACGCTCAGCCTCAACTACCTCACGCGCATTTGGGGCATCCGGCCCGACCTGGCCGCAGTCACCAGCCGGGAAGCGGCCGCGCTGCTGCCTCATGAACGGGTCGCGGTCACCCAGTCCGCGCTGCCCATCGTCCCCGCCGAAGTCTCACCCGACGCGCGTTACAGCGCGATCGGCCGCACGCTGGCGGTGATTTCGGTTGCGCCGGCGACCGCTCCCGCCGCCGACCTCGCGCCCTGGACCCACGACTTCGGGCAGGAGCTTCGCCTACTGGCTCGCGCCCAAAACACCGGAACACGACTGGTCCGTCTCGGTCCGCCTCACGCAGGGCGGGCAGGAGATCGCGCAGCAGGATCATACGCACCCCGTCTGGGGCGCTCACCCCACGACTCGTTGGCTCCCCGGCGAGGTCGTGGGCGACGCCTACGCTTTCACCTTGCCCGAAGGCGCAACGCCGGACGGCCTCACGATTATCGTCTATCGGGGGGACGGCAGCGGGGGCTTCGTTAATCTGGACGTGGCGAGGTTCGCGCTCGGGGAATGAAAAAGACCCGACGGCCGCCGGGTCTTTGAGAATCCAGTATTCGAGCGCGCGTTACACCGGTTCCTTGCTCTTCTCCACCAGCACGGTGACCGTGGCGGTCATCCCGCCGCCCAGACGCAGCGTCACGTCATGCCGGCCCAGCGTCTTGATCGGATGCTCGATATCGACCACCCGCTTGTCCACCGCCACGCCCACGCTCTTGGTCAGCGCATCGGCCACATCCTGCGACGTGATCGACCCGTATAAGCGGTCGCCCTCGCCCGAGCGCGCTTTAAGCGCAACCGTCTGGCCGTTGAGCTTCTGGGCCAGCAATTTGGACTCATTGGCTTTCTTCTCGACCTTGCGCACCTCGGCCGCTTTCACTTCTTGCGCGGTTTTGACCGCGCCGTCCGTCACCGGCTGCGCGAGTTTGTTGGGGAACAGGTAGTTCGCCGCGTAACCGCCCGCGACCTCCTTGATGTCCCCCGCCTTGCCGAGGCCCTTAACTTCTTTCAACAGGAGCACGCGCATTGCCTTATCCCCCTCGATCAAGATTAGCGCGCGCATTATAGCACAGGGTGGGTTAAGAGACGATCAACCGCCCCATGCTCCGTGGTAGAACCGCCACTCGCGGTCGGTGCTGTCCGGGTGCATCACCGCGCGCGCGGCCACCTCGGCCCGCTCGCGCGCATCGGCCTCGCGCCGCTGCTGTTGTTGGTCCTTCGCGCCGGGCTCCGTCTTTCGCGCCGGTTGCTCGCGATCATGCCGTTGCGTGTCCATGTGCGTCTCCTGTCCTGATAATGCCTGTTCGAGGGGCAAAAAAGAACGGGGCCTCCCGTTGGAAGGCCCCGCCTGAGTGACCAGGTCTACGTTGTCCTGCCCCTTGCGCTAACCTCTACCGAACGGGAGTAGCTCCTTGTCGCCAAGGAGCGAGGTAAGTGCCAGGACGGTAATCCGGTTGCGTTGCATAGCGAATGAAACTTATCACAAGTTCCCGCGCCCGTCAAAACGCGAAATGCCCCCAACCTCTCCGCGCGTTCTCTTTAAGGTTAGCCCCGCTCCCATCTCTGTGCTAATATACGTCCGCTCGATTCGCCATCTTCAATTTTCAATTCTTCACCCATTATCGACCCATGTCCAATCCAATCACCATCTGGCTCCTCAACCCCTATGCGGCCGGCTCGCACCGCGCCTGGGCGGAGGGCTACGCCGCGGCCAGCGCGCACCGCGTCCGCGTCCTCTCCATGGCCGGCTACTTCTGGAAGTGGCGCATGCACGGCGGCGCGCTGGAGCTGGCCGAGCAAGCCCGCGCGCTGCTCGACGTCGGCGAGCGTCCCGACGCGCTGCTTGCCACCAGCATGACCAACCTCCCCGCGTTCCTCGCGCTCCTGCGCCGCGAGCTGGGCGGCATCCCCGCGCTCTACTACATGCACGAGAACCAGCTCACCTATCCCGTCCCGCCCGGCTCCAAGCGCGACCTCACCTACGGCATGATGCAGCACCTCTCGACCCTCGCCGCCGACCGCGTCCGCTTCAACTCCGCCTACCACATGGCGGCCTGGTTCGACGAGCTGCCGCGCCTGCTCAAGCACTTCCCCGATTACACGCACCTCGAAACCATCGCCGCCGCGCGCGAAAAGAGCGCCGTCCTCCCCGTCGGCTGCGACCTCCGCCGCCT
>JALOOB010000220.1 GCA_025454635.1 Anaerolineae bacterium | reverse complement strand
TAACCGCGACGTCCGCCCTTCGCAGAAGGCTCCTTCGCGGGCGCGCCGGACGGCGCCTTCGGCTCTTTGCCGCCCTTGCCCGGTTTGCCGCCGGACGGCGCAGCCGCCTTCTTTGCGGTCGCGCGCTTCGCCTGAGCCGGCGCGCTCGCCACCGGCTCGGGCTTCGGCAGCCCGGCGTGCGCCTCGCTCGCGCCGAGCCTCGTCAGCGCCGCGCCGCATTCGGGGCACGCGCCGCGCGTCGCCGGCCGGCCGTTCGCCAGGAACACCGGTTGCGCATTCGCCATCGGACGCGTGGTCTTGCAGCGAACGCAGTAAGCAGTCAGTTGGGTATCAGTCATGCCTTCACATACTTATGGTCGTAGCGCAAGTTGCCGCGCCAGCTTCGCTGGCGCAACTTGCGCAAAAAGAACTTACAGGTGCTCCGTCTCGCCCGCCGCCTCAAGCTGCCGGACAAGCTCGCGCACTTCCTCCGCGCGCGAGCGCGGGCACACGAGCAGAACATCGGGCGTCTCGACGATCACCAGGTCCTCGACGCCGATCAGCGCCACGGTGCGGTCGCTGCGCGCATAGCAGTTGCGCGCGTCGCGCGCAAGCAGGCGGCCCGCCGCCACGTTGCCGTTCTCGTCCGCGGGCAGCACGTCGAGCAGCGCGCCCCAGCTCCCGATGTCGCTCCAGCCGATCTCAACCGGAATCACCGAGACGTTCGCCGCGCGCTCCATGATGCCGTAATCCACCGACACCTTGCGCACGTTCGGCCACTCGCGCTCCAGAACCTCCCGCGCCTCCGGCGTCCCGAGCGCGTCCTTGATCCGCACCAACGCCTCGTAAGACTCGGGCATCTGCCGCTGAAACTCGCTCAACAGCCGGTCCGCCCGCCAGACGAACATCCCGCTGTTCCAGACGTGCCGGCCGCCGTCGAAGAAGGCGTTTGCCGTCTTCTGGTCGGGTTTCTCGCGGAAGCCCGCCGACTCGTACACTCGGAACCCGTCGACAATCTGCTGCGCGGCGCCAAGCTCGATGTAGCCGAAGCGGGTGTCGCCAAACGTCGGCTTGATGCCGAGCGTGACGATCGCCCCTTCATTCGCCACCTCGGCCGCCGCAGCCAGCGCCGCGCGGAACTGCGCCACGTCGACAATGTAGTGGTCCGCCGTCACCATCACCATGATTGCGTCCGGGTCCCGGTGCAGCAGGTGGACCGCGGCCAGCCCCGCCGCCGGTCCCGAGTCGCGGCCCGACGGCTCCACGATAAAGTTCTCGCGCGGCACATGCGGCGCCTGCGGTTGAAGCATCTCGGCGAGCGCGGCGCTCGTCCCGACATAAACCCGTTCAGGCGGAAACAGCGGCGCCAGCCGGTCGACCGAGTGCTGGAACATCGTCCGGTCCCCGATCAGCTTCAGCGCCTGCTTCGGCTGGCTCCGCCGGCTCAGCGGCCACAACCTTGTGCCCTGTCCGCCCGCAATAATCACCGCATGCAACATCGTAGTTCACCCTCCACTACAAAACGAAATAGGACGCAGATGACGCAGAGCCGGAGGATTCGCGAGGTCGCAGAGAGATCAAAATGATCCTTGCCAATCTGCGTTCATCTGCGTTGAATTCTACCTTCCCCGCACGTAACTCATCCCGCCCGCGCCGCGCACCATGCCCTTCAGCTCCATCAGCGCAAGCGTCGCCGTGACGGTCGCGATGGGCAGGCCCGTCGCGCGGCAGAGCTCATCCACATGGACGGGTTCATCGCCCAGTTGCTCCAGCAGCTTCGCCTCGACCGGGTCCGCGGGGAAGACCATCTGCGCCTGGACGTGCTCCTCCACGCGCTCCAGGTTGAGCGCCTCGAGGATGTCGTTAACCGACGTCACCGGCGTCGCGCCGTCCCGCAGCAAGCGGTGCGTCCCCGCGCTGTTCCTCGCGAAAATGCTGCCGGGTACGGCGAAGACGTCGCGGCCCTGATCCGCCGCGAAGCGCGCGGTAATCAGCGCGCCGCTCTGCTCGCCCGCCTCGATCACCACGACGCCCCGGCTAAGTCCGCTCACGATGCGGTTCCGCGGCGGGAAGTTCGTGGCTTCCGGCTGCGTTCCGAGCGGATACTCGCTGATCAACGCGCCGCGCTGGATCACGTCTGCCGCAAGGTGGCGGTTCTCCCACGGGTAAACCACATCCACCCCGCAGCCGAGCACCGCGAGCGTCCGCCCGCCCGCGTCCAGCGCAGCCCGGTGCGCCACCGCGTCGATGCCCCGCGCCAGCCCGCTGATGACGGTCACCCCCGCCGCAGCCAGCCCTTCGGCAATCGAACGCGCAGCCTCGCGGCCGTAGTTCGACAGCCCGCGCGTGCCGACCACGGCCACGCCGAAGTCGTCCTCCGGCCGCAGGTCGCCGCGCAGATAGATCACCGGCGGCGAGTCGCCGATCGCCTTTAGTCGCGCCGGATAGCGGGGATCATCCCACGTGAGGACGTCCACCCCCGCCTTTCGGATGCGCGCCAGCTCCGCCTCCAGGTCGCAGCGACCGCGCAATTCGACCAGGTTCTGAATCGAACGGCGGTCCAGCCCCACGTCCCGAAGCGCGTCGACCGGCGCGTTCCACGCGGCTTCGACGTTGCCGAAAGCATCCAGCAGCGCCCGCAAGCGTGCCGGTCCAATCCCGCGCGCCTTGTTAAAGCCAATCCAGTATGCCAGGGAGTCCAAGGAAACCTTCCAGCGACGACGCTTCGCCGACAGGGCGCCCTTCCCCAGGCTCCTCCCACACTCCCGGCGCCTCATACCCTGTCGGGGCTTGCCGGTCGAGAGCATATAACGAGAGCGCGGCCTTTGTCAATTGCCTTGGCGCGCGCCGCAGCAATCCGAAGACCGGCGTTCACCGCAAAAAACCGAAGACATGAAGCTTCACGAACGCTCGCAGCTTTGTGAAACTTCGCGTCTTCGGTTCTTGGTGGTAAGCTTTGCCCGCGACCTACTCGTCCGCGTCCTCTTCGCTCGCGGGCGCCAGCAGCCCCTCAGGCAGCGCCACGATCATCCGCCGCGCAGGAAGGTCGACCGACAGAATCACCTCGCGCGTGGCCGGGATCAACGTCTCCCCGCGTTCGCCGCGCGTAATATACACGTCGTTAGCCGGAGTGAAGAGAATCTCGATCAGCTTGCCGAGCTCCTGCCCATCCGACGTGACCACGTCCAGCCCGATCAGGTCGTGCGCGTAGTTCTCGTGCTCGCCCAGCGGCATCGCGCTCTCTTCGGGGATCAGGACATACTGGTCGCGCAGAGTCTCAGCCGCGTTGCGGTCCTTGATGTGCCCGAACAGCACGAGCCAGCGCCCCTGATGCGGCCGCGCGGCCGCGATGGTCACAGGCTCCGCCTCGGTCACGCCCGTCTGCAGGCCGAGGAAAGCCGCGCCCCCCGCAGCGAACCGCTCCGCGAAGTCCGTCATCGGCTCGACCTTCACCTCGCCCCGGATGCCGTGCGGGCCCACGATCTTCCCGATCGCCAAATAGCTCTTCTTTTCCTTCGCCTTCGCCATAATACCCTTCCGCGCTTGCCGGATTAACCACCAGGAACCAAAGGATCGAAGGTTCACGAAGCTCAGCCAGGCATCTTGGTGAAAACTTAGGTTCTTTGGTTCTTGGTGGTGAACGCCGTTAAGCAGCGGGCGGAGTTGCGGCCATCTTGCGTGCCGCGCCCCCGCCCGATAACTGCGCCGTCAACCTGCGCCCGGTTCAGACGATTTCCAGCACCACGCGGCGATCCTGCGCCATCACGCGCAGAATCGTGCGCAGCGCGTTCGCCACCCGGCCGTCCTTGCCGATCACCCGGCCCATGTCCTCGCGGTCCACGTGCAGTTCGAGCACGGTCACGCTGGCCCCACGGGTCTCCTTGACGTACACCTTGTCCGGCTTATCGACCAGTTGCCTGGCGATGTATTCGATCAAGTCTTTTTCTTTCACCTGTCAGCCTCCACACGCGCCCCTGGACCTGGCGAGACAGCCAGCGCTCGCGGCCCAACCCACGCTTGCCCGGCACGTGCCGGGAGCAGTCGGCTGACGGATTAGGCCGCCGCCTGCGCTGCGCTGCCCGTCGCCGGGACCAGCACACCCTGCTTCTTCAGCAGGCGGGCGACCGTCTCGCTGGGCTGCGCGCCCACGCTGAGCCAGTAGCTCGCGCGCTCGGCGTCGATGTTGACGGTCTCGGGATCGGTGGTCGGGTTGTAGAAGCCGATGTTTTCCAGGATGCGGCCATCGCGCGGGGAGTGCTGATCGGCCACCACGACCCGGTAGGTCGGCTGCTTCTTCGCGCCCTGGCGGCGCAGACGGATTCGTACCATTTCCTGTCTTACTCCTTGAATGTATGGGACGCTGAAAGTCCCGTATGCTGGAGAATTGAAGATCGAAAATGTCAGATTGAAGATGGCAGACCATCCCACTCATCTTCAATCTTCTATTTTCAATCTTCAATCCTAACGAAACATATCCATCAACCCGCGCATCCCGCCCTTGCCTGAGCCCATCTGCTTCATCATGCGCTGCATCTGGCGGAACTGGTTGAGCAGGTCGTTGATCTCCGGCACCGTCGTGCCCGAGCCGCGCGCGATGCGCCGCTTGCGGCTGCCGTTGATCGACTTTGGGTCCTGGCGCTCCTCAGTCGTCATCGAGCTGATGATCGCTTCGATGCGCTTGAACTGCTGGTCGGTCACGTCCGGCTGGATGTCCTTCGACAGCTTGTTCATCCCCGGAATCATGTCGAGGATTTGCGTCAGCGGGCCCATCTTCTTGAGCTGCTGCATCTGCTTCAGGAAGTCGTCCAGGTTCAGCTCGCCCTTTGCGAGCCGCTTGGTCATCTTCTCCGCTTGGTCGCGGTCGACCGTCTCGCCGGCCTTCTCGATGAGCGTCATCATGTCGCCCATGCCGAGGATGCGCGTCGCGAGCCGGTCGGGATGGAAGACTTCGAGCGCGTCGAGCTTCTCGCCGATGCCCAGGAACTTGATCGGGACGCCGGTCACTTCGCGCATCGAAATGGCCGCGCCCCCGCGCGCGTCGCCGTCGACCTTCGTCAGGATCAGACCGGTGAGCTGCACGCGGTCATGGAAGCCCTTCGCCACGTTGACGGCTTCCTGTCCGGTCATCGCGTCCGCGACGAGCAGGATTTCCTTCGGCTTCGCCAGCGCCTTGATTTGCTCCAGCTCCGCCATCATGTCGTCGCTGATCTGCAAGCGGCCCGCGGTGTCGAGGATCACCACATCCATCGCGGTCTCGCGGCCCCGTTGGAGGCCGTGACGCACGATCTCCGGCGGCGGGACCTTCGTCCCCTCGCTGAACACCGGAATGTCGATCTGCTTGCCGACCACTTCCAGCTGCGTCACCGCGGCCGGGCGATACGTGTCCGCCGCGACCAGCATGCTCCGCTTGCCTTGCTTGCGCAGCGTGAGCGCCAGCTTCCCCGCCGTGGTCGTCTTGCCCGAGCCCTGTAGGCCGACGAGCATAATCACGTGCGGCGGCGTCCCCGACAGGTCGAGCCGCGCCGGTTCGCCCAGCGTCTGGAGCAGTTCTTCATGAACAATCTTGACGACCTGTTGCGCGGGCGTCAGGCTCTTGGTCACTTCCGAGCCGATCGCGCGCTCGCGCACGCGCGCCACCAACTGCTTGACCACCCGGAAGTTGACGTCCGCTTCCAGCAGCGCAAGGCGCACCTCGCGCAGCGCGGTGTCGACGTCCTCTTCGGTCAAGCGGCCGCGCGCGGCAAGCTTGTCAAAGACCGCATTCAGTTTGGTTTGCAGGCTCTCAAACATACGACTCGTCCAACCAACGCGGTGCGTTCACCATCAGGAATCAAGAACCGGAGGTTCGTGAAGCTCCTGATAATCTTCGTGAAACTTTGCGTCTTCGGTTCTTCGTGGTTCCGTCAACGCGCACGGGCGGGCACAAGGCCCGCCCATGATGTCTCTGTCACGAACTCTCGCCTGATTTTACGGGACATTGCCCTTTTCGTCAAGTAGATGCTATAATCCGTCTGCCTCCCGACATCGCGGCGCAATGATGCGCCCGACCGCGCGTCTTCGAACGCAGAAGGCGGAACCCCCTATGATCTATAAGGAAGCACTCCCGGACGGCGAGACCGT
>JALOOB010000219.1 GCA_025454635.1 Anaerolineae bacterium | reverse complement strand
GCGCTGCGTCGCCGGCGGGAGTAGGCGAGCGCGGCCACGACGCCGAGGACGAGCAACAGGCCGACGACGCCGGCCAGGACGGTGGCGAGCGCTTCGTTCGACACGCCGGGCAGCACGTAATCGGGGATGATGCTGTAGGCGGAACCCTGCGCCTGGCCGAGGAAGCCGCGCTGCTCCGCAACCCACTCGAGGCCGTCGGGGTTGGCGGAGGCGAGCGGCGCAAGGACGACAAGCGCGAGGGCGATAATCAGACCGCCCACCCAGACCGCCTTGCCGCCACCCACGCCCTTCGAGCCTTCGATGACGAGGTCGGGGCGGACGGCGTAGAGGAAGGCGAGCGCGCCGACGGTGATCAGGCCCTCGCCGACGCCGATGAGCGCATGGATGCCGCCCATCGCGGGAATGGCGAGGTTGGCCGGCGAGGTGCCGGAGATGGCGAGTTGGAGCGCGACGGCGAGCGCGGCGATGACGATGGAGGCCCAACCGGCGAGGAATCCGCCGACGAAGACGCCCCACTTCTGACCATTGGCGAGGCGCATAATCGTGCGGTAGACAAAGAAGGAGACAGTGACGCCGATCACGCCCATGTTGAAGATGTTGGCGCCGAGCGCGAGGATGCCGCCGTCCTGGAAGATGAGGGCCTGGATGCCGACGACGGCGGTCATCACGAGGACGGCCGCCCAGGGGCCGAGCAGGATGGTGGCGATGGCGGCGCCCATAAGGTGGCCGGAGGTGCCGCCGGTGACGGCGAAGTTGAGCATCTGGCCGGCGAAGATGGCCGCCGCGAGGACGCCCATGAGCGGCACTTTGCGCTCGTCGAGGTCCTGGTTGACGCGGCGAAGGGAGATGGCAATGGCGGCGATGGAGAGGATCCAGAGAACGACGGATACGCCGACGGACATGAAGCCGTCGGGGATGTGCATGGGTTGGACGGATGCGAAGATCATGGCGTGCGCCTCCTGGTTGGCGGATCGCTGGCTTATTGCGACCGATTGCAATAGCAACGATAACACAATAAGCGGCGAGATGCAAGGGCGCGTCCTTCGGCTGCGCGCAGGATGCTCCGTCGGCGGGGGTCCTTCGACTGCGCACCTTGCTGCGGGAGGGCGCTCCGCTCAGGATGCTGCGACTACGTTATCCCGGGTTGAGGATGTATTTGAGGGCGGCGGGGAGGTCGGGCGCGAGGTGATGGCAGAGGGCGGCTGTGCCGCTCTGCCGGATGTTGCCGCCTTCGAGGCCGACGGTGGGGAAGCCGGCGATGCGGATGGCGCAGACACCTGCGCCGGAGTCCTCGACGCCTACGACCGACTCGCGCTGGTCGAAGGGGATGCCCAGGCCGACGGCGGCGGCCTCGGCGTAGAGCCAGGGGTGGGGCTTGGGGGAGAGCTCGCCGAGGGTGCCGACCTCGCCGCGGCGGAGCGGGAAGCCCGCGGTGATGATCGCGTCGTAGAAGGCGCGCGGATCGCCGAGGCCGAGGACGCGGAATGCGGCGACGATTTCCGGGTAAGCCTTCTCGTGCAGGCCGGAGGTGACGAGCGCGATCTTGATGCCAGCCGTCTTGAGCGCAAGAAGGAATTCCTTGAGGCCGGGCGCGGGCACGAAGGCGTCGGCGCGGCCGCGGCCCTCGAGGATGGCCTGCATTTCGCGGTGGGTGTGGCGGAAATAGAGGGCGCGCGCGTCTTCGAGGGAGGCGGCGGGGGCGTACTTGTCGATGCAGTAGCGCAGGTGCTCGGAGACGCTGTGGCCGGAGACGAAGGGGAGGTCAGCGTCTTCGAGACGGAAGCCGGGATCGGCGAGCAGGGCGGCGGTGGTTTGCTCGATGATCCAGATCCAGAAGGGCTCGCTGCGGACGCTGGTGCCGTCGAGGTCCATGAGCACGGCGCGGACCGGGCGGCGGAGTTCCGCCAGGTGGAGCGGGTAGTAGGCCGGGTAGCCGAGGGCAGAGGTGACGCACGCGAGGGTGTGGGCGCCACTGCCAGAGGCAGGGGCGTTGGCGCCACCGTTGGTGGCGGCGCCACTGGTGGTGGCGTGGGTGAAGGAGACGAGCTCGACTTTGCGGTCGCCGGTGGCGTAGATGGAGCGGACGCCGTCTGCGCCGGCGCGGAAGCGGCCGTCGGAGGTGGCGGGCAGGGGGACGAGGCCGGAGTCTGCGGCGACGGGGCCAAGTCCGGGGATCGAGAGGGCGGGAGTGGTCACGCCATTCTCCTCAGGGCAGGGTAACGGATGGCCACGAACAGGCCGTACGCGAGGGAGACGACTGCGCCGATGCCGACGCTCATGGCGGGGCCGAGCGAGTCGGCGACGAGGCCGGCCTGGAGGCCGCCGGCGCGCATGGACACCTGGAAGGTGAGCGTGTAGAGGCTCATGACGCGGCCGCGCAGCTCGTCGGGGATGTTGAGCTGGATGAGGGTGTTGGCGAGCGCGTTTTGCGCGACGAAGGCGATGCCGATGAGGACGAGCAGGAGCAGCGAGACGAGGAACGACCGCGACAGCGAGAACAGGAGCAGCCCGGCGGGGAAGAGGAGGTTGCCCGCGGTGAGAAGGGGGCCGCGCCGCGCGTCGTTGGGGAGGGAGGCGACCAGCAGCGCGCCGGTGACCGCGCCCACGCCGATTGCGGTGAGCAGCATGCCGAGCGGGAGGGCCTCGGGCGCCTGACAGCGGAAGGGCGCGCCGGGATTCTCGCAGAGCGCGGCGACGACCGGCTGCGATGTGGTTTTGAGGACGCGGTCGGCGATGGCGGGCATAAGGGTGGAGTAAGGCATGGAGAGGAACGCGCTGACCGCGACGAGGCTGGTGAGCACGAGGATCAGGCGGTTGTTGAGCACGTAGCGGACGCCTTCGGCCATGTGGCGCGTGACGGGTGCGGACTTCGCGGCGGCGCGGCGCGGGGGCAGGTTGCGCATGAGCAGGAGGCTGCCAATCACTGCCAGGAAGGTGAGGCCGTTGAGGAAGAAGGCCGGCCCTTCGCCCAGCGTGGCGACAACGGCGCCGGCGAGCGCGGGGCCAAGCATGCGCGCGGCCTGAAAGATGGTCGAGTTGAGCGCGATGGCGTTGGTAAGGTCTTCCTTGCCGTCGACCATGTCGACGACGAACGCCTGGCGGGCGGGGAGGTCGATGGCCTGGGCGGCGGCGAGCAGGAGCGCCATGACGTAGACGTGCCACACCTGCACCGTGCCGGTGGCGGTGAGGAATGCGAGAATGAACGCCTGGATCATCATCGCGGTCTGCGCGATCAGGATGACGGTGCGCTTGGGCGCGCGGTCGGCGAGCGAGCCGCCCCACAGGCCGAGCGGGATGACCGGGATGAGGCCGATGGCGCTGACGATGCCGAGCGCGGCGGCCGAGCCGGTGAGCCGGTATACGAGCACCTGCTGGGCCATGGTTTGCATCCAGGTGCCGACGAGAGAAACGCCCTGGCCCATGAACCAGAGGCGGAAGTTGCGGTGGGAGAGCGCGCGGAAGGTGGAGGGGCGGCGGCGGCCGTTGGGCTGCGGCGACGCTGGCCCGTGAGTTGCTGGCGTCGATGACATGGGAGGCATTATAGCGAAAAGGAGAGTTGGGGGCGAATGCGCCGCTCGTCACGCATCGTGGTATGATGAGCGACGTTGCGAAGGCCCGACGGGCCTGAGTGTACCCCCACAGGAGCTTACTATATGGCGATTCGGTTTCCTCCCGGTTTCCTCTGGGGCGCGGCCACCGCGTCCTACCAGATTGAAGGCGGATGGCGCGACGACGGCAAGGGCGAGAGCATCTGGGACCGCTTCTCGCACACGCCCGGCAAGGTGCAGGACGGCGACACGGGCGACGTAGCGGACGATCACTACCACCGCTGGCAGTCGGACATCGAGTTGATGAAGGACCTTGGGCTGAACGCGTACCGGTTCTCGACTTCGTGGCCGCGGGTGCTGCCGAACGGTTACGGGAAGGTCGAGCCGCGCGGGCTGGACTTTTACAGCCGGCTGGTGGACGGGCTGCTCGATGCGGGGGTTCAGCCGTGGATCACGTTGTACCACTGGGACCTGCCGCAGGCGCTCGAAGACCGGGGCGGCTGGCCGAGCCGGGAGACGGCGTTCCGCTTCGCGGAGTATGCGGAAGTGATGGCGCGGCGCCTGGGCGACCGGGTGAAGAACTGGATTACGCTGAACGAGCCGTTTGTCGCGGCCGCGCTGGGATATTACTATGGCATTCACGCGCCGGGGCGGACCAGCGGGGAAGACGCAGCGGCGGCGACGCATCACCTGCTGCTCGGCCACGGTTACGCGGCGCCGGTGATCCGGCGGGACAGCGCGGGGAGCCAGGTGGGGATTACGCTCAACTACAGCCCGATGCACCCGGCGACCGACAGCGAAGAGGATCACTTTGCGGCGCAGATTCATGATGCCTTCGTACAGCGCGTGTACCTCGATCCGCTGGCGGGACGCCCGTATCCGCATGAGGCGCTGGCGACGCGGGGCTTTCGGATGGACATGGCGCAGGGCGACGACATGACGCGGATTGCGACGCCGATCGATTTCCTGGGGCTGAACAACTACTCGCGGGATGTGGTTGCGGCGGGCCGGGAGGTGTGGGGCGAGCCGTCGCCCGACGACGGGGTGGCGCGCACGGAGATGGGCTGGGAGGTGTATCCGCAGAGCATTTACGAGATGTTGATGCGGGTTGCGCGCGAGTATCCGTTCAAGGCGCTGTATGTTACGGAAAACGGCGCGGCGTTCCCGGACCGGGTGGGGCCGGACGGCCAGGTGGACGATCCGCGGCGGGTGGCGTTCCTGCGCGATTACATCAGCCAGGCGGGCCGCGCGCTGGCCGAGGGCGCGCCGTTGAAGGGGTATTTCGTGTGGTCGCTGCTGGACAACTTCGAGTGGGCTTTCGGGCTCAGCAAGCGTTTCGGCCTGTACTACGTCGATTATGGCACGCTGGCGCGCATTCCCAAGAGCAGCGCGAAGTGGTATCGCCGGGTGATCGCGGAGAACGCGGTGGCCGGGGCGTAGCTAACCACCAAGAATCGAAGATACGAAGGCTCACGAAGTCTGCTCATAAGAGACTTCGTTCCCCTTTGTTTCTTTGATCCTTTGTGGTTTCTAACAAGGGGGGAGCATGAACTATCGACCGTTGGGGCGGACCGGTTGGAGCGTTTCGGAGATCAGCTTCGGGGCGTGGGCGATTGGCGGATCGTGGGGCGACGTGAGCGACGACGAGTCGCTGGCCGCGCTGCACCGCTCGATCGATCTCGGCGTCAACTTTATCGACACGGCGGACGTGTACGGCGACGGGCGCAGCGAGCGGCTCGTGGCGCAGGTGCAGAAGGACCGGCCGGGCGAGCGCATCTACGTGGCGACGAAGGCGGGGCGGCGGCTCAACCCGCACACGGCGGACGGCTATAACCGCGCGAACCTGACGGCCTTCATCGACCGGAGCCTGAAGAACCTGAACACGGACTGCCTGGACCTGGTGCAGTTGCACTGCCCGCCGACGGAGGTGTATTACCGGCCGGAGGTGTTCGAGGCGCTGGACGACCTGATGGCGCAGGGCAAGATCCGCCATTACGGCGTGAGCGTGGAGAAGGTCGAAGAGGCGCTGAAGGCGATCGAGTTCCCGAACGTGCAGACGGTGCAAATCATTTTCAATATGTTCCGGCTGCGCCCGGCGGAGCGCTTCTTCCCGGAGGCGAAGGCGCGGCAGGTGGGCATCCTGGCGCGCGTGCCGCTGGCGAGCGGGATGCTGACGGGGAAGTTGAGCCGGGAGAGCCAGTTCGCCGCGGACGACCACCGGAACTTCAACCGGCACGGCGAGGCGTTCGACGTGGGAGAGACGTTCTCGGGCGTGCCGTATGATGCAGCGCTGGAGGCGGTGGAGGAGTTGCGCGGACTGGTCCCGCAGGGCGCGACGATGGCGCAACTGGCGCTGCGGTGGATCCTGATGTTCGACGCGGTGACCTGCGCGATTCCGGGCGCGAAGCGGCCGAGCCAGGCGGAGGATAATGTTGCAGCCGCGGGGCTGGCGCCGCTGTCGGATCAGACGATGGCGGTGGCGCTGGACGTGTACAACCGGCTGATCAAGCCGCACGTTCATCAAAGGTGGTAGCGCGAGTAGGGTAACCTGAATTCAACGCAGATTCCG
>JALOOB010000218.1 GCA_025454635.1 Anaerolineae bacterium | reverse complement strand
CCCACGTCCCCCGCCGCTCGGCCGGGTCCGCCTTCACGTCCACCACCTCACCGGGCGCACCGCCATGCACCGCAAACCGCCGCCAGCCGCCCTCTTCGCTCACGAACTCAAAGCCCATCAGCCGCGTCAGCAGAGCCTCCGTGCCCTCCAGATCGCGCTCCAGCAGCCGCACCGAGTGGAATCCGCGCAACTGCCGCTCGCTCGCCACCGGGCTGTCGGCCCACACGACAAACGGCCGCTCCCGCTCCGTCTCCACAAGCGCCAGCGGCAGCCCGTGCGGGTCGCGGAACGGCAGCACGGTCTCCCCGAAGCGCGTTTCATCCGCGCCCACCTCGACGCCCGCGCGCGTCAGCCGCTCGCGCCAGAAAGGCAGACTTCCCTGCGGCGCGGCGAACGACACCTCGACCGTCGCGCCCACGCCCTGTCCGTCCCCGGCGTGCCCTTCTCGTCCGCATAAAACAAGTGATATGTGTGCGTCACGTCCTGGTTGACCGACTTCTTGACCAGCCGCAGCCCCAGAACGCCCACGTAGAAATCCAGATTCTCCTGCGGATCGCCCGCAATCGCCGTAACGTGATGAATGCCGTGCACCGTGCCCATCGTCATACTCCCTATCAAACTGCCGATCAATACGATCAGTTCCTACCCTACTACCAATTTCGATGCGCCTGTGTGCCTTCGGTTACACTTTGCCTCCGCCGCCCGCTCCTACACCACACTGACCTTCAATGTCTCCCGGTTCAGCTTCGGCATCCTGAGCGGAGCGAACGCGGGCCGCGCCGGCGGAGCGCCCATTTGCGCATTCGCGTGGGTCGGCGCGCGTCCATTAGCCGCGCGTCTATTCGTGTATTCGTGCCCGCCGGCTTCGCCGGCGGATTCGTGGTCGGCGTATTCGCGCCCGCCTTTTATGGTACAATCACCCCACAAGGAGGCGCGCCATGCCTGAAATCACCCTGCGGCAAGACCCCGCCGATCCCTTCCGCCTCACCCTGGCCGCGCCCGACGCGACCAACATCCGCCTCATCGCGGCCGACGGCAGCGAGATCGTCCTGCTCACCGGCGGTGGAACCGCGACCCACCCGGTCACCCTTCGCGCCACCGACGCGGAAGGTCGCAGCGCGGAGCGTCACGTCACGCTGTCCGTCGAGGGCGCGCGCGGGGCCGAGCCTCCTCCGCCCCCCGACCTCCTGCCCCCCACCGTCGCGCTCTCCGCGGACAACCTCCGCCGCCTCCAGGCTTACCCGCGGCCGCCGGCCGACAACGGCATCGGCCTCCACTTCCACCTCGACCTCCGCGATCACTTCATCGCGGAGACCGTCGCGCACCTGCGCGAGATTCGGGCGACGTGGACGATGATTTACGCGCAGGACGAGTTGCAGACCGAAGCCGCCGCCCGCGCCTGTTTCGCCGCGGGCATCATGCCCGTCGTCCGCATCGGCCGCAAGGTCGACGAGCCGGTCGACCCCGCGCCCTTCGTGGAGGGGCTGCGGCGGGCGTGGCGCGCGGCTGGCTGGGGCGCGACCCATCCGACCCCGGTCGAGCCGCTCTACGTCCAGCTTTACAACGAGCCGGAGGACCTCCGCGAGTGGGTCAGCGGGCGTCTGCCGGGCGATTGGGCGCAGCGTTTCGGCGACGCCTGGGCCGCTAACGCCCCGCGCATCGTCGCGGCGGGCGGCCTCGTCGGCATCCAGGTGCTCGACCGCTTCGGCTTCGACGCGGCCGTCGACGCGGTCAAGCGCAACGGGCAGCAGGCCCTCTGGGACAAGGCCTTCTTCGTCCATCACAACTACGGCCAGAACCACCCGCCCGCCTACCCCTACGACGCGGTCAAGCAGCGCAGCGAGCCGGGCGCGACGATCCTCGATGACCACATCGCCGCGCTCAAGTTCCTCGCCCACGCCGACTGGATGCGGGAGCGGCTCGGCTTCGTCCTGCCTATCGTCGGCGGCGAGGGCGGCTGGTGGATGTACAACGACGAGGACAAACGCTATCCGAAGGTCGAGTGGCCGCTGCACGCGGCATATCACCGGGAGATGTATGACTGGTTCAGGACCGGGGTGCTCTCGAACGGTGAGCCGCTGCCCGATTACCTGTTCAGCATCACCTCCTGGATCGCAGGTTCGTGGGACTTCGCCGCGCAGAACTGGTGGGGCAACAGCCTCTCGCCCACCGGCAAGCTCGACCAGACCATCGCCGCGATGCAGGCCATCCCGCCGTTTGTCCGCCGCTTCTCGTGGGACGGCGTCGCGCCCGACCCGGACCCACAGCCCGACCCCGACCCCGACCCGGACCCGCAGCCCGACCCCGACCCGCAGCCCGACGATGAGCTTGCCTGGGACGCGCGCCTCGACGCGCTGGGCGTCCGCCTCGCCCGCACCGAAGGCGCGCAGTGGCGCTTGGTCGCGGCCGAGTTCTGGGACGAAGCGCGCTCGGAGGGCAAACACCACATCTACCTCCGCGCGCTCCGCCGCGACGGCGCGCCGGCTGCCGGCGTCCGGTTCGCCGCCGACTGGGTGGGCCGCCTGCCCAACCAGGACCCCGGCTTCACCACCACCGACGACCGCGGGGAAGCCAACCTGCCCATGTTCATCAACTTCGACCCGAACCTGAAGAACGGCATCATGTTCGCGCACGCGGCGGACGCGCTGTCGGACGAGGTGCGCGGCATGGGGCTGCCCTGGAACCACCATGTCAGCTTCGTACTGACATTTAGGGAGCGATAACGCGCGAAATAGGGGGAGTTAATCGAGGTTAAGGCGGTTTATGAGGGCCTTAATCGCGCCGCGCGTGGCCTTTTCCGCGGCCGCGATTTCGTCTGAGTAGTCTCCGTCGAGCGGATCGGTCGAAATGACGGGCTCGCCGCGCAGCCCCGCCGCGTCGAGCGCCGGCCGCGCGGCCGCCGCGGCGCCCTCCGTGAACGGCCCGATCACGGCGAACACGTCCCCGTCCAGCGCAAGCGCCTCTGCTTGCCGGGCCGCGGTGGCCGGGTCGAGGCTGTCGTTGAAGGCAACCACCGCGATCCGAGCCGCGCCCAGGTCGCCGCTCGCGTTCGCCTCCGCCACCACAGCCTTGATCGCGGGCAGCACGGCATAGCCGAGGGGCCTTCCCGCGCCCTCAAACGGGGCAATTACCCCCAGTTTGACGACCGGCGCCGCGTTACCCGGTAGCGCAGCGCATCCGCCAATCAAAAGCGCGGCGCATCCCAGTGCGCACACCAGGACGAGCCGCGCCAAACGCTTCACAGGTCCAACCTACTTCTGATACTGCCCGATGTTTTGCTGGTGCTCAGCCAGGGTCGTCGCGAACACATGGCCGCCGTCGCCCGTGGCCACGAAGAAGCAATACTTCGTTTCGGCGGGCCGTACGGCCGCCTCGATAGCCGACAGGCCGGGGCTGGCGATGGCCGCAGGGGGCAGCCCTGCGCGCAGATAGGTGTTATACGGCGACTGCACAGTCTGGTAGGCTTCGACGCTCGGCGGCTTCCACCACCACTCGCCGGGCCGCCCGGCCGCGTACTGCACCGTCGGATCGGCCTGGAGATAGGCGCCGCCGGTCTCGCTGCTGCACGCGCCACTCGCGCGGTTCCAGTACACGCTCGCGACAGTGGGCCGTTCGTCGGCGCGCGGCGCCTCGCGCTCCACGATGGACGCCATGACGATGACCGGCTCCAGCCCGCGGCCCGATTGTGCGGCCAGGTCGGTGTCGATGACCTTCGCCTCGAAATTGTCGAGCATGCGCTTGAGCAGGTCGCTCGGCTGAGCGGGCACGGGCAAGCGATACGTGTCGGGGAAGAGGTAGCCTTCGAGCGTGGTGAGCCCGCCGGGCAGCCAGTCGTACTCCCCAATCGCCCGCGCAGACGCGCTGCCGCCCTGCACCATCGCCAGGAACGAGGCGCCATCCATCACGCCCTTCACGTCGAGCAATTCGGCCACTTCTTCGGCGCGCATGCCTTCCGGCACGGTGAACGTGATCTCTTCGTAACGCGCGCGCTGCAGCCGCTCCGCGATCTCCATCATCGACATGGCGGCAGAAATCTCGAAGTCGCCCGCGGCGAGCTTCTGGTCGATGCCGTTGTAACCCATGTAACGCCGGAACAAGCCCGCGTCCGTGATGAAGCCCTCTTCCTCCAGCCTTGTCGCAACGCCTAGCGCGGTTTCGCCCGACTCGATCGTGAAGATGCGCGGCTCGGCCTCAGCAAGCGCGGGCGTGTCAAGGGTCGTCTCCTGCGTGCGAAGATAGAGTCCGATCACGCGCTGTTCAATGGTCTCGGGCCGCAGGTCAAGCGGCTGCTCGGACGCGGGTTCGAGCAGCGCCACTTGCGGCGGCTCCGGCACATCTTCGAGCTGCGCGGAGACGAAGCTCACCGTCACGAACCCCATCACGAACAGCGCGGTCAGGGGCACGAGGAAGAGCATGAAACGGAGTATCAGGTTAAGCGCCCGGTGCATCACAGGCCCTTTCGTCTTCTTGCTTGGAGGTAGTCGTTCAGGATCAGCGCGGCGGCAACCGCATCGACGCCCGTCCGGCCGCCGCTCTCGCGGAGCAACTCGGCCGCGTCCACCGACGTTAGCGTCTCATCCCAGAACGCGACCGGCACATCCAGCGCGCCCGCGAGCCGTCCGGCGTAGCGTCGCGTCCAGCGCGCCTGCTCGCCCTCCGACCCCGGCATTCCCACCAGCGCGCCGACAGCGCGCTCGGCCCGGACCAGCTCACGGATGGCCGCAAAATCCGCCGCGCGGGTCGGCTGGCGCCGCAGCACGGTTAGCGGTGAGGCCAACATACCTGCTTCGTCGCAGACGGCCACGCCGATGCGCGCCTGCCCCAGGTCAAGCCCGAGCAGGCGCCCGGCGGGCAGGTCGAAGGCCGAGGGGAGAATCGACATCAGCGCTCTACGACGAGCGCATCGCGATACGCGCGGCCTCGTCCCAATCCACTTCGACGCGGATGCGCCAGGGCAGCGACGGCAGGTTGACCGGAATGATGTACGGCAGCCAGTCCGGGCCGCGGCTTATCTCCGGTGGGCCGGCAAGGTCGAACCGGTCGGCAAGGACGCGGGTGGCCTCTTCATCCGAAAGGCCGAGCACCGCACGGCGAATCGCCGTGGTATCGACCGAGCGCAGCAGTTGACCCTCGGCGGTGACAGTAAAGCTCACGCTGCCGTCGTCCTGCGAGACGACCGCGCCGGGGATGAAGCGGACGGTGTCGGAGATCATGCGCGTGCCGGGGGGCATCGCTTCCTGCAGCCTTGCGAGCGCGATTTTGTTAGCCTCGGTCTGCTCGACTGCCAGACCGACGGCCTGCACGCTCATGCTGAGGAACAAATCCTCGGAGACCTCGCCGACGAACGGCGTGAAGGTCGGAGAGAGCGCAATGTACGTGACCGACTCCGGCGAGATGAACGCGCCGCCGGCCTGCCGTTCAAGCAGTTTCTCGAAGGCCTGCTTCTTCAGTTCCTCAAAGAGCTGCGCCTGCAGCCGGGTCTTGTCCTCGTCGAGGACGACGGGCTGCGGCGCCGTGGTGCCGCCCGCAAAGCCGGCGTCATTGGACACTGCGACTGAGAGCGAGAGCGGGCCTTCGACGCGGGTGACAGTGCCCGCGCGCGCATTGCCGTCGGGACCGGGCAGCAGCGCCTCCACGATTGCGTTTGCGCGGCCATTCGGGCCGAGCGCGATGGTGTCCGTAGTCGCGTATTGCCAGTTGTTGCCCGTGGCTGTGGACACGATGGTGCCCGCAGGGACGTTGATCTGTCGGCTCGTCATGTTGATGAACGTGACGCGGCCGCGCGACTTCGTTGCCGGCTCGGGGCGGCGACCGGTGGTCTTGGTGCGCGCCTCACCCGAAACCTGCACGCTGACCGTCTGAGCGGGTACGACGCCCTCTTCAAGGTCGACGCGCGCGTCTGGGACGGCGCTAAGCCGCGCCGTGGCCTGGAGCGGCTCCGAGGCAGGGGTGACGACAACCTCCGCGGCCGGAATAATGATCGAAAGCGCATAGATCATCCCGCCTAACAGAGCGCCAAGCGCGAGGATCAGCAGGAGCGTGGTCCACCACTGGCTCGGCCGGCGCACGAACGAGCGCTGGAAGGGGACGGGCTGAAAGCCCGAGGGACTCGACCGCTGATAGGGCCCGGCTTCGTGGGGCGGCACGACGTCGCCGTCGGGCGAGGGCTTGCGTCGCGACTTGCCCGGCATCGAGATGCGATGCCAACGAGCGCGCTCGGCGCGGTCGGCGTCGCGGAATGTGCTGATTCCTTCCCGTTCAAGAGCCATGCGCGTGCCAGGGTGATCGGTGACGACCGCCGCGGACACTTGCAGGATCGCCGCCTCGCGACGAATGGCCCGGGCTGCGGGCGCATCGAGATGAACCCCGCGCGGAAGGCTGAACAGGACTCGCTCGTCGGGTTGCGCCGCGCGGATGCCCGCGACGATTCCGGCGACCGGGTCCTGTTCAGATACCTGAATCCTGATCGTCATTTCTTCAGTTGCTCGGCCACCAGGTCACCGACCTGGGCCAACGCCTCTCGTAGTTTGGATAGATCGCGGCCGCCGGC
>JALOOB010000217.1 GCA_025454635.1 Anaerolineae bacterium | reverse complement strand
CGCCGCAGCCGATGTCTCCGACACCATGGTCGCCGGCGAATGGCTTATGCGCGAGGGCCGCCTCACCACGCTTGACGCGCCCGCCATCCTCGACGCAGCGCGCGCTCGCACCATCCGCCTTCACCCGCGCTCCCGATACAACTCGGGACAAGAGCCGGATCGCGCATAACCGCGGGCGCGAGAACCTCCGCGACTTCCATCCAGCCCGCGCGCCCTCCGGTTTGGCGCGCGCCAAGGTCCCGCCCCGTGACGCATCGGGGGGGCAAGGGGGCGTAGCCCCCGGCAGGGGGTGGCGGGGGCGAGCCGCCCCGCCGAAAAAACGACATCGGGTCCCGAGGAACGAGCCGCCCCCGCCCGTCGAAAGACAATAAGCGAGCGATTTCTTTGACACTTGCCTCATTTCGACGTAAAATCCAAGGGTTGCCGACCGGCTGCGTATGCCGGTCGCTTTCTCGCGTGCTTCCAGGTATCATCATTCGTCATTTCAATCGGCACACCCTGCCGAGGAGGGGTAATGGCAAGTTTCACTACCGCGCAGCTTCGTAACGTCACGCTGATTGGTCACTCCAGTTCCGGCAAAACCACCCTGGCGGAGACGATGGTCTTCGACACGGGTGCGGTCAGCCGGCGCGGTCGCGTCGAAGACGGCACGACCGTCGGTGACTGGGACGAAGAGGCGATCCGCCGCCGCATTTCCGTGGCTTCCTCTGTCATCCCGTGTGAACACAAGGGCCACAAGATCAACGTGCTCGACACGCCCGGCTTCATCGATTTCGTCGGCGAAATCAAGGGCGCGGTCTCCGTGGCCGATGCCGGCATCGTCCTGATCGACCCGGTCTCCGGCGTCGAAGTCGGCACGGAGCTCGGCTGGGGCTACCTCGACGAGCGCGAGCTACCGCGCGTCGTCTTCGTCAACAAGATGGACCGCGAGAACGCCAATTTCCAGCGCGCGCTCGACAACCTCCGCGAAACGTTCAGCGGCACCATCGTCCCCGTTCAGATTCCCGTGGGTGAGGGCGGCGAGTTCAAGGGCGTTATCGACCTCGTCAGCATGAAGGCGTTCATGGGCGACGGCGCGACCGCATCCGAGATCCCCGGCAACATGGCCGCCGTAGCCGACGACGCGCGCACGCAGCTCATCGAAGCCGCAGCCGAGGGCGACGACGAGCTCATCATGAAGTACCTCGAAGGTGAGGAACTCACCGCCGACGAGATCAACCGCGGCCTCAAGGCCGGCATCGCCGGCGGCAAGGTCATTGCCGTCTTCTGCGGCTCCGCGGCCACCAACGTCGGCATCCGGCCCTTCATGGACGCCATCGTCGCGTTCATGCCCGATCCCACCGCGAAGACGATCACCGCGCAGAAGCCCGACGGCTCCGAAGAAACGCTCAGGGCTGACGCAACCGGCCCGCTCGCCGCGTTCGTCTTCAAGACCGTCGCCGACCCGTACGTGGGCAAGATTTCCTACTTCCGCGTCTTCTCCGGCGTCATGCGCGGCGACTCCCGCATTTACAGCCTGCCCAGCGGCACGGAAGAGCGCGTGAGCCAGGTGTTCCACCCGCGCGGCAAGGAGCAGTTGCCTGCGACCGAGATCACCGCGGGCGACATCGGCATCGTCAACAAGCTCGCCGCCACCGGCACCAACCACACGCTCTGCGACCGCGGCCATCAGCTCACCATCCAGCCGCCGGCCTATCCCGACCCGCTCTTCTCCGTCGCGGTGACGCCCAAGACCAAGGCCGACTCGGCCAAGATGGGCCCCACGCTCGGCCGCGCCACCGAAGAAGACCCGACCCTGGAAGTGCGCACCGAGCACGGCACCGGCGAGGTCATCCTGTCCGGCATGGGCGAGGTTCATCTCGATCTCGCCATCCGCCGCATGGAGCAGAAGTTCGGCCTCGGCCTCCTGACCGCCGTCCCGAAGGTGCCCTACAACGAGTCGATCACCCGCAGCGCGTCCGACTACCACCGCCACAAGAAGCAGACCGGCGGCGCGGGCCAGTTCGGCGAAGTCCACATGGAGATCAAGCCCCTGGAGCGCGGCGGCGGCTTCGAGTTCGACACCAGCCGCGTGTTCGGCGGCTCCATCCAGAACAGCTTCTTCCCGTCCATCGAGAAGGGCATCCGCTCCCGGCTCGACCGCGGCCCGCTCGCCGGTTACCCCGTCGTCGACGTCCGCTGCGAGGTCTACGACGGCAAGATGCACCCGGTCGATTCGAAGGACATCGCCTTCCAGATCGCCGGCCGCGAAGTCTTCAAGAAGACCTTCCTGGCCGCCGGCCCGGTCCTCCTCGAGCCCATCATGGACGTGACCATCACGGTGCCCGAAGAGTACATGGGCGACATCATGTCGGACCTTAACACCCGCCGCGGCCGCGTGCAGGGCATGGAGCAGAACAAGGGCAAGGGCGTCGTCACCGCGCAGGTGCCGCTCGCCGAGATGCAGCGCTACGCCATCGACCTCCGCTCCATCACCCAGGGCCGCGGGGTTTACTCGATGAAGTTCAGCCACCGCGAGCCGGTGCCCGCCCACATCGCCGACGGCATCATCGCCCAGGCGAAGCGCGAGGCCGAGGCCGAGGACGAATAACTCTCGCCGCGAGGTGAGTTTGAATAGGACGCTGATGACGCCGATTGGGAAAGATCAGCATGATTTGTTAGAGAGATCATGCTGATCCGCCCCATTTGCGTCATCAGCGTCCTATTCTACTTTTATGGAGGCGCGAATGATCGGGCATGACTTTCCGGGCAAAGGCAAAGTGGCCGTCCTGCGCACCCGGCCTGAGACCGTCGTAGAGGACATCGGCCGCCTCATGGACCTGGCCGGCTATCGGGCCGCGCTCCCCCAGGATCGCGAGACCATCCTCAAGGTCAACGTCTCGTGGCAGACATGGTACCCCGGCTGCTCCAGCACGCCCTGGCAGATCGAAGGCGTCGCGAAGAAGCTCCAGGCCGACGGTTACCGCAACCTCGCCGCCGCGCACAACAAAACCGTCGTCGTCGACGCCTACGTGGCCGAGCGCAACAACAAGCAGAAGCTCATCGTGGACAAGTACGGCGTCCGCAACGTCCACCTCTACGAGCCGGAAATCGAGTGGGTCCGCTACACCCCCAAGGCGCCCATGCTCGTCCTCGACCGCGTCTTCCCCGAGGGCATCCTGATTCCCGCCTTCTTCTTCGACCGCAACATCATCCATCTGCCCACGGTCAAGACGCACGTTTTCACCACCATCACCGGCGCGATGAAGAACGCCTTCGGCGGCCTACTCAATGAGAAGCGCCACTGGACGCACGGCGTCATCCATGAGACCGTCGTCGACCTCCTCGCCATCCAGCAGGAGATCCATTCCGGCCTCTTCGCCGTCATGGACGGCACCTTCGCCGGCGACGGCCCCGGCCCGCGCGCCATGCGCTGGCACGAGAAAGACATCCTGCTCGCCTCCGCCGACCAGGTCGCCATCGACGCGATCAGCGCGAAGCTCCAGGGCTTCAACCCGATGGACCTCAAGTTCATCCGCCTCGCGCACGAGTTGGGCCTCGGCTGTGGCGATCCCAAGGATATCGAGATCGTCGGCGCGGACGTCTCCGCCGAAGATTGGGGCTTCGTCCAGGAGGACACCTTCGCCAGCAAGGGGCAGAAGCTCATCTACCACGGCGCGCTCAAGCCGTTCGAGAACGTCCTGCTCCGCTCACCGCTCGTCCCGTGGAGCTACTTCGCCTCCAACTTCTACCACAACGTCTACTGGTACCCGTTTGTCGGCCGTCCCCGCGTCGAAGCCGCGCTCGACACCAAGTGGGGCCAAATGTTCAAGCATTACGGCGACGGCGAGGTAGTCATGCCGGGGATGGAGCCGAGGACCGCGGGCATTGCGCTCGGCGGGCTGGTATTCGGCGCCGCGCTGGTCGGCGCAATGCTCCTGCGCGGGAGGGGCCGTGGCGCACAGGGTTGATCCCGTCGTCGGCCCGTGGCGCGTCGACCTCCACAGCCACACCTACGTCTCGCCTGACAGCCTCACCGACCCGCGCGACCTGATCGAGCGGGCGCGTGAGGTTGGCCTTGCGAAGCTGGCCGTCACCGACCACAACACGATCGAGGGCGCGCTCGAGGCGCACAGCCTCGCGCCCGACCTGATCATCGTCGGCCAGGAGATCGACACCGAGGTGGGCGGTGAGCTGATCGCCTACTTCGTCACCGAGCAGATCCCGCGCGACCTCCCGCCCGAGGAAGCCATCCGGCTCCTACGCGCGCAAGGGGCGGTCATCAGCGTTTCGCACCCGCTCGACCGGCTGCGCGGCTCCGCCATGGGCGAGCAGCATACCCTCGCGCTCATCGACAAGGTCGACGCGCTCGAGGTGTTCAACGCCCGCGTCCTGCTCGCAGCCGACAACGAGCGCGCCGCGCAAATGGCCGCGCAGCACGGCAAGCTCGGCACCGCCGGCAGCGACGGCCACACCCTCCCCGAGATCGGCGCGGCCTACGTCGAACTGCCCCCGTTCAAGCACAACCCCGAGGCGTTCCGCGCGAGCCTCGCCAAAGGCACGGCGCATGGCCGGCTCACCGGCTTCATGCCCCACGTCCGCAGCACCCTCGCCAAGCGGAAGAAGTAAGTCGGAATTCAACGCAGATGACGCAGATAGGGCGGATTAACTCAGATCAAAGAAGATCGAGTCAATCCACCCCCATCTGCGTCATCTGCGTTGAATTAAAGCTAACGGGTCACGATAGGCAGAAACACCTTCTGCCGGTCAATGGCCTTTCGTTTTGCATAATACGTATGGCGGTCGCCGTTGGTGTACCGCGTAAACACCGCGTGCAGCTCGCCCTTGTCCGAAATCGTCGCAGCCAGCTCGCTCAGCCCCACGCACTCCTCACATGCCACCTCAGCCGGCAACCATCGCCCTTTTTCACCGCGCACCCGGTGCTTCAGCAGGTTCCCTTCGGCCCATAACACCTGCATCTGCCCCCACCGGTTCGGCAAAATGCGCGCCAGTCGGGCGTCGAACAGTGGGTCCGACACATCCGCCGGCTCCGTCCACCCCTCCGGCCACCGCTCTGCGTGGCGGATGACGAACAGCCCGTCCCGTTCCTCCTGCCACACCGCGTGGCAGGCGCCCGCCGCGCTCACCGCCACCTGCGGCAGCATAGAATGCAGGTCGCGCGTGTCCGACACCATGTGCGGCAGCGCCCACTCGCCTCCGTTCGACCGGAGGCTCGCGAGCACGTCGAACGCGCCCACCGCCGAGCTGGCGAGCCGGTCCTGCCACACGACATGCGTCGCATCCGCGCTGGCAGCCACCGAAGGCCGGCTCCCTTTGCCGTTGGGCAGCGGCGCGTTCGGCCATTGCTGCCCGTCGTGCTGCGCGTAATAAATCACCGAATCGCCGGGCGTTGTGTCGGCCCAGACGAGGCGCAGTTTGCCATCCGCTCCGGCATGGAGCGCTGGATCGGACGAGTGACCCGTCGTCCGCGAGACTAGCGCGGGCAGTCCCCACTTGTTATTGCGGAACGCCGTGACGTAGATCTCGCGGTTGCCGATGAACCAGTTGGCGTGCGCGCAGTACGCCGCGCCGTCCGGCGTCACCGCCAACGAGGGCTGTTCGCCCGCCGCCACCTTCACCGGCGCGCTCCACGCCCCCTCCACCCGCCGCGCGTGATAGATGATCTTCGCCTGCGCCCAGACGAGGTGCAGCACCCCTCCGCCCGTCGCGAGAGCGATCTGCTCGCTGTTCGGCGGAACGAATGGCAATTCCTCGACGGGCAACCAGTTCGGATCGACGGCCATGGGCGGGCTCCTTCTCGAGCGGCTCTCGCGGCTTTTTGTCACCTGCCAGGTTCAGGACATGTCGATTGTAGCACTATTTCCTGGTAGAAGCAAGCGTCAAACGAACACGACTTCTTCCTTGCCGCTCAGCTTCTCCCGGATCTTCCCCACGATCAGCTCAAGGTGCGCCGGCTCGTGCACAAAGTCCAGCGCGTCCGCGGGCACGGTCAGGACCGGGCAGAGCTGGAACTTCCGCATCCAGTCCTCGTAAAGCTCGTTCAGTTGTTCAAGGTATTCGGTCGCAATACTGCGCTCATACTCGCGCCCGCGCTGCGCGATGCGTCGCTGCAGTGTCGGCACCGACGCGCGCAG
>JALOOB010000216.1 GCA_025454635.1 Anaerolineae bacterium | reverse complement strand
TGGGCCGGGCCGCGGTGCCGGTCATGCAGACGGTGTTGGGCCTGCAGCTCGCTACGCTGACGTTCACCCGGACGCACCTGCGGGCCATCGGGCTGGCGAGCGCATTGAGCTTGATCGTCGCGCCGCTGCTGGCTGCGCTCTACGCGATTCCATTTGGCGTCACCGGTCTCGCCCGGCAAGTCGCCATCCTGGAGTCCGCCGTGCCGACCGCGGTCAGCGCGTCCATCGTCGCAACGCGTTACGACGCCGAGCCGGCCCTCGTGTCGGGGACCGTCCTGGTGACTTCCATCTTGAGCCTGGTCACGGTGACGTTCGTTTTGTACTGGATTCGATAGGGATGAGCAAGGACCGCAACACGAAACTCCCGCGCGACGGCGACCTCGACCGGGCGCGCCGTCTCGTAGGCGAGGCCGCGCAACTGCTCGGCCAGCACCGCCCCGGCGATGCGGTGCCGCTCCTGCTGAAGGCGCGCGAGCTGGAACCGGATAACGCCGCGGCCGCGATCAATCTCGGCGGCGCATACATCTTGCAGGGCAAGCACAAGCAGGCGGTGCCCGTGCTCGAAGCCGCCGCCCGGCTGGAGCCCGACAACGCGATGGTGTGGACCAACCTCGCCGCCGCATACCTCGGCAAGCTGCCCTTTGCGACGCCAGCGATGCAGGACAAGGCCATCGTCGCGTTCAAGTCTGCCTTGCGGCTCGACCCGCGCGCGCCGCACGTCAACTATAACCTGGGCCTGATTTACATGGAGCGGCAGGACGTCGAACAGGCCGCGCTCCATTTCTATGCGGCGCTGGAAACCGATCCCAACGACCGCGATGCCGAGTTGTGGTTGAACCGGATTCGCAACGGCGAAATCGGCAAAACCGAGCCCCCGGAGGGCTAAGCACCCCTATGAACTGGCGTCAAAACCCGGCCCGTGTTGCGTGGCTGGTGCTGCTGGTCAGCTTCACGGCCTGCATTGTTCTCGCCGTGGCGCTGCCTGTCACCGCGCGCGCCACGCTTCTGCACTCGACGCGGCCAAAGTACGCGTTTGTCGAGTCGCTCCGCGGCACCGCGCAGTTGTGGGACGCGTCCGGCGAGGATGCCGTTGCGATCACCGCGCGCCGCCCCATCGCCCAGGAGAGCCGGATCGTCACCGACGTGTCCTCGAAGGGCCTGCTGACCCTCGCGGTCGACGAAGCGGGCCAACTCCCGCTTGCCACCGTGCAGCTTTCACCCTCCACGGCGGTCACGCTGGAGGAGGCGCGCAGCCCGCGCTTCAACGTCAGCCGCGACCCGCATCGCGCAGTGCTAGACCTCCACTCCGGCCGCCTGTTCGTCACCATTCAGCAGGCCGACCAGCGCGATGCGCAGATGCGCATCACGACGCCGAACGGCAACGTGGAGCTTGGCGCGGGCATCTTCGACGTGACCGCGAACGAACAGGAAACGCGCGTGCGCGTGCGGGATGGCATTGCGATCGCGCACGGCGCGAGCCAGGCTGTCGAGGTCAACGCAGGCGAACGCGCCAACATCCAGGCCGGCCGCCCGCCCGAAATCCCCGTCTCCGACACCGTCAACTTGATCGGCAACGGCAGTTTCGAGCAGCAGCTTGCCCCGTGGTGGCAGGAAAACGCCGAGGTGAAGCCGGGATACACGCCGGGTGGCGTGGAAATCGTGCAGGACGACCGCCGCAACGCGCTCCGCTTCGTCCGCCGCACGGAGGAGCAGGTGCCGAACCGCGTGTGGGTGTCGCAGGTCGTGGACAAGGATGTGGAAGGTTACGATAACCTCGCGCTGCGCCTCGACGTCAAGGTGCTCTACCAGAGCGTGCCGGGCGGCGGCGAGCAGGACAGCGAGTACCCGCTCATGGTCGACCTCGCCTATACCGACATCTACGGCAAGGATCTGCACCACTACGTCGGATTTTACGCGTACGACCTGCCGCCGGGCAGCCCGTATCCGAAGCCCAGCGGGGAGCGCGTGCCCCTCGGCGTGTGGTACACCTACGAATCGCCCAACCTGTTCGAACTGCTGCAAGAAACGCGGCCCGCGCGCATCAACAGCGTAACGATCTATGCCAACGGCCACGATTACGAAAGCCTCGTGTCCGACGTGGCGCTCACCGTGCAATAGGCGAGCCATAAGGCGGCATTTGTCTCGCGCAACCCTCTCGGTCTCCACCGATCTGCCTGAAGCCTCACGCGCCCTGCCCAAGTCGCAGCGCGTGCTCCCTGCGCGCCTGCTGGCTGTCGCGCCGCTGGCGCTCGCGCTTGCGCTTTTCGTGACGCTGGCTGTTTATCAACTCGACCTCCCCGGCCTGCACTATGACGAGGCAAAGGAGGCCGGCGTCAACGCGATGCAGTTGCTCACCGGGCAGCCCGTCACCGCGTTCCGCGACGCGACCGTGACCATCGGCCCGTGGCGCGTCCCGCTCATGGTGCAGGACTACATCGGCAACCTCAACGCGCTGCTTGCGGCGCCCTTCCTCGCGATCGGCGGCATCAACACGCCCGCGCTGCGCGCCCTGCCCATTACGCTGGCCGCCCTGACGCTGGTCTTCGTCTGGCTGATCGCCCGGCGCCTGCGCGGACCGCTCGCCGCAGCCGTCGCCGCGCTGCTGCTCGCCGTCAGTCCGTCGTTCGTCTTCTGGAGCCGGCAGGGCATCTTCGTCACCAACATTACTGCGCTGCTATTCATGGCCGCGCTCTGGACCGGGCTCCTGTGGTGGGATGAACGCCGAACGCGCCATCTCGTCGTCACCGCGTTCCTCTGCGGCCTCGGCATCTACGCCAAGCTGCTCTTCGTGTGGGCAGTTATCGCGCTGCTCGCCGTGGCCGCGGTCGCGTATTTCATCGAGCGCCGCGCGAAATCCGCGCGCCCGCCCGGCCTGAACGGGCGCGGCCTTGTCGCCGCCGTCGCTGCGTTCGTCGTCCCGCTTGCGCCGCTGATCTTGTTCAACCTGCGCACCGGCGGGACGATTGCCTCGGTCTTCGGCAATCTCGGCCGCTCCTACTACGGCGTCGACAACAGCGCCTACGGCCCGAACTTGCTCGCGCGGCTGGGGCAGGTCGACACGCTGCTGCGCGGCGGGCAGTTCTGGTATCTCGGCGAAACCTACGCCAACGGATTCGCGCCGTGGCTGCTGCTCGGCCTTGCAGCGCTCGCGCTTGCGGCGTGGCTGGCCTGCCGGAAGGCGCAAGGATGCGCGGCGCCTGCCTGGTTCACGCCCGCGCTACCCATCGCGCTGCTCTTGTTGATCGTCCTGCAGAGCGCCTTCACCGTCAGCGACCTGTTTGTCACGCACTTTGCGCTGATCGCGCCGCTGCCCGCGCTGATCGCCGGACTTTCCGCCGGCGAGGCAATACGCGCTATGCGCGCGCATCGGGCGACCGCTGTCACGCGGGGCGTGACGGCGGTCGCCCCTGTGCTGGCCGCCGCGCTCATGGTCCTCGCGCTCGGCGTCACCGACCTGCGCCTGACGCTCGACTATCACCGCATCCTGACCGTCTCCGGCGGCTATGCGGCGCATTCCGACGCGGTCTACCGCCTCGCGTCCTACCTTGACGAGCGCGGTTATTCGGAGCCCGTCGCGCTCGATTGGGGCATCGATGCGCCCGTGCGTTTCCTGACCGCGGGCCGCGTCCAGCCCGTCGACGTCTTCGGCTACGACCGCATCGACGCGCCCGACGAGGGCTTCGCCAAGCGTCTCGAACCGCACATGACAACGTGGCTCACCGTCTACATCTCGCACGCGCCCGACAAGACAGTGTTCCAGGGGCGGACCGATGCGATCGCCGGCTGGGCGGCCGAGCGGGGCAAGGACTGGATGGAGGAAATGCGCATCGCCCAGCGCAGCGGCGAGCCCGTATTCATCCTGCACCGCTATCTGCCTTAACCGATGCGCTTTCTTGCCACAGAGGTCTCAGAGGACGCAGAGCATCCTGAGCCAAGTCGAAAGACTCTGCGCTCTCGGTGGCCTTTTGGCAAGAACGGTATGAACTAATCCACGCAACTGGGCGTCGTGTATAATGGCGCTTGATTATGCGAGCGCTCCACCAGAGAATCACAGAACTTCGTCAACTCAGGAGGACTTTGTGACCAGGCGTTCCCACGCACTCATCATCCTCGTCACCCTGGCCCTGTTCGTCAGCAGCGTCGCGGGCTGCGCCGCCTCGGCGCCGGCCACGCCGACGCCCACCAAGACCCCGCGCGTCGAGGTCAGCCAGGCGACTGCGGCGCCCGAGCCGTCGGCCACGCCGACGGATATCCCGTTGCCGACAGTCGCGCCCATCGCGCCGCCCACGGACACGCCTGCGCCCCCCGCTGCCACCGACACGCCTGTGGCAGAGAGCGCCGCGTCGACGGCCGGTTCGGATACGCAGGCGAGTTCAGGCAGCGCGGGCTCTGCGTCCGGCGACACGGCAGTCATCGCGCTCGAACCGGGCGTCTCGTTCATGACCGGCCTGCGCCCCGACAACCCCGCCGTCCTCGACCGCCGCCCGCTCGCGATTAAGGTCGACAACGACCCGGCCGTGGTGCCGCAATCAGGCCTCAACAAGGCGGACATCGTCGTGGAGCACCCGAAAGAGCGCTGCATGACGCGCTTCACCGCCATCTATCAGAGCCAGGACGCGCCGCGCGTGGGCTCCATCCGCAGCGCGCGCATCGTCGACCAGGAGTTGCCCGTCATTTTCGACGCCATCCTCGGCTTCTCCGGCAGCGTCGAGCCGGTGCGGCAGATGATCTACAAGTCGGACATCGGCAAGCAGGTGTTGGAGCAGGCGCGCAACGGTGGGGCGTACTTCCGCGATCCCAATATCCGCGTCCCCTTCAACCTGTTCGCCAACACTGACACGATGTGGAAGGTGGCGACGCAGAAGGGCCTCAACACCCCACCTAAGCCGACCGCCGCGTGGGTGTTCTCCGAGGGCGCGCCTGCGGGCGGCAAGAACGCGGCGACGCTCGCCATCCCCTACCCGCAGCTTTACAAGGTCCTCTCGGTCGGTTGGCGCTACGACGCGGGCAGCGGACGCTACCTGCGCACGCTCGCAGGCAAGCCCGCAATCGACAAGGCGGACGGCAAGCAAATCAGCGCGGCCAACGTGGTCGTCCTGCTCGCCAACACCGTCGAGACGCTGATCCCCGAGCAGGGCAACAAGCTCGTCCGCGGGGGTTGCCAGTCTAACGCGTCGGTCGAAATCCAGCTGTGGGGCTCCGGCCCGGTCAAAATCCTTCGTGACGGGAAGGTGTACGAGGGCAAGTGGGTCCGCGACGGACGCCGCGCGCCGTTCCGTTTCGTCGACGCACAGGGCAAGGACATCCCGCTCAAGCCGGGCAATAGCTGGTGGCAGATCGTGCCGAGCGCCATGCCCGTCACGATCCAGTAACTCGGCCGTGACGAGGAACCGTTCTGATCCAACCCTAAAGCCCCTCTCACCTCATATTAATCTGACGGTGAGATAGTATAGACACTTCGGGTGCGGGTTCGGGACAGCCCAATCCCAAGAACGGTTCCTCCTCCACAACAACATATGGCGTGCGAACCCCGGGCGGGTGGGCCCGGGGTTCGCGTTTTAATGCGCCTGAATCTCTTGACGCTCTTCGTTCATACAAGTACAATGCGCTTAGCGTGAGTCTTCCGCAATAGATTTTATCTCCCCAGGAGGCTCCCATGTTCCCCTCACGGAACCCAACCTTCGGTGTCCGCGCGCTGCTCCTGCTGGTCATGTGCTTTTCCCTTATCTGTCCGCACTCCGCACTCGCAACAGATGCGCTCGCGTCCGACGGACCGGCCGCGCTCACATACACATGGTCGGCGACCATCGGCGCGGCGCCGCAGCCCGGTTTCGCAGACGCAACCGGCATCGACGTCGGCCCGGACGGCAACGTTTACGTGAGCGACGCGACCCGAAATGACATTCAGGTTTTCACGCCTGCCGGCGCGTTCATTCGCAGGTTCGGCGCGGCGGGTTCCGGCCCCGGCGAGTTTCGCGAGATCGCGGACGTCGCCGTCCCCGGCGATAAGGTCTATGCTGCCGACCGGGATAACGCGCGCGTTCAGGTATTGAGCCAGGCGGGCGCGCTGCTTGGCACGGTCGACGGACGCCAACCCGTCCCCAACGCGGCAAGCGTCCGCCTGCCCGTGCGCGTCG
>JALOOB010000215.1 GCA_025454635.1 Anaerolineae bacterium | reverse complement strand
GCGTTTCCACCCGCGTCCAGCAGACCCGCCAGCAGGGCAATGGGATTGCCGCGGGCGGACGGCACGGGCTGCCGCGCAATGCCCAACAGCGCCAGCGCGTCTGGTTCATCAACGTCGGCGAGCGGTCGCGTTTTGTGCTATACTTCACCTTGCGTCGCCCACGAAAAGAGTCAACGGCTGCCCCTGTTGACTGCCCACCGTGACGCGGCGGGCAGTAAGTAAGATTGGCGAAAGGTGCGCGGAGTATACTCGGCTGGACTTGATTTATGCCGCCGAGCGTGAATCGGGCAGGAGGAAAGCGCCATGCCTTTCAAGATCTTGATCGTTGACGACAACATCGATGACCCCCGGACCACCATTGCGCAGCTGAAGCAACTCCTCGAGGAGGAAGGCTACGATGTCCGCGGCCTCGGCGACGCGTGGACCGCCTACGAGACGGTCCACGCTTTCAAGCCCGATGTGATCGTGCTGGACATCAACTTCGGCGCGCAGGGCATCTCCGGCATCGAAATCTGCTCCGCTCTCCGCGCCGACAAGTGCGATACCCCGATCATTCTGATCACCACAACCTACATTCAGACCGAAGCATTACTGGAAGGCTTTGCGAAAGGCGCGGACGACTACGTGCGGCTGCCTGTCGACAAGCGCGAGATTCGGGCGCGCATCCGGGCTAACCTGCCGCAAGGCGTCGAGGAGTTTGACGATTACCTCCGCATCGATCGGGAGAGCCGGCGCGTCTGCGTTCGCCGCAATGGCGAGTGGCACGAGGTAATCCTGCGCCCCCTCCAGTTTCGCCTCTTGCGCGAGCTGACCGACCACGCGGGGCAGGCCGTCGAGTACTGGAAGCTCGCGGACCGGGTGTGGGAGAAGGATGAAATGGCCGAAGGCGCGATGTTCAAGTGTCTCTGTGAGTTGCGCGCGCTGCTCGAGCCTGATCCCCGCCGCCCGATCTACTTCGAGACCGTGCGCGGAGTGGGTTATCGGTTCAACGGCCGGACCGCGCGCGCGAGCCGCGGCAGCGAGAGAAGGAGGGCGCCGTGTTGACAGGCGGTCCCCTGACCTCGTATGGCATCAGCAACCTGGAACTGCTGCTCCTTCTGCTCGGACTCCTGTCTGTGCTGGGCGTCGCTTTTGGGCTGCTTTGGCGGCGCTGGCGTAAGGAAGTCCTGCGTAGCGAGCTCGCGCTCGTCGCAGCGCAGCAGCGCGCCGAGCGGCTGCATCACGAAGTAGTTCAAGCGCGCGCGCGCTATGACCCGGCGGAGTTCAAGCGGCTGCTGGAGCAGTCGCAGGCGGAGATCGCGCACCGGTTCGGCAGCCGCTTGTTCGACATTGCCGAGCGCTGTCGGGAGATCGAGCGCCGGGTCCCGCCCGATCAGCCCGACGTACGCATCGCAATCAACGGCATCGCCGCGCAGGCGCTCGAGTTGTTCCACCAGAGCAGGGTGTTCGTCGGGAGCGCCAGCCTGGCCCACCGTAAGCCGGTCTGGGAGACCCTCCGCGTGCGCAATGTGCTGGAGGGCGTTATCAAGGAACTGCTCCATTATGCGGAGACCCGCAGCCTGTGTATCCTCACCGACTATGGCCTCATGAGTCCGATCGTAACCGACAGGGTATGGCTGCATGATCTGTGCGAGGTCCTCATTCAGAACGCGATCAAGTACTCGCCCGAGTTCACGGGCATCGCTCGGATCGCACTGAGGCCGGACGAGTGCGGCGAACGAATCATCATCGACGTGCAGGACAACGGACCGGGCATCAAGCCTGAAGACCAGACCCGGATCTTCGAGCCGTACGCGAGGGGGGACGGGCAGCGGGCGCCCGGCGGCGGACTTGGGCTCGCCTATGCCAGGGAGCTGGCCGCGAAGCTCGGCGGCGAACTGCTCCTGGTCGAGAGCCAGCCCAACGGGGGATCGTTGTTCCGCATCATCCTGCCGTGCGGAGGACCGGCCGAGGCATCGGGGCCGGATCGGGCGGAGGAAGGGGAAGCGACATGAACCGGACCGAGCGGACATGGGCGGTGACCGCCTTGCTTGCCGCCGTCATCGCGCTGGCCGGGTGCCGCCCGATCTTTCCACCGGCGTCGGCGCCCGCGTCGCGCGTCAACCTGCGTTCGGTCCACGACGGGCGCTACGTGGTCGCTGAGAGCGCTCAGGACGGTTGGGCGCTGCGGCAAAGCCCGGAGCTCGACGAACGCGGCTGGTTCACGCTCTACGATTTGGGCCAGGACCCGCTCGGTAACCGCCGGGTGGCGCTGAAGACGTGGACGGGGCGTTTTGTCACCGCGCCGATGACAGGGTCGGCACGGCAGGATCGCATGCTCTGGCAGGAGGTGCGGCCGGGCGACTGCGCGGAGTTCACCATGTTGGAGCAGCCCGACGGCAAAGTCGCGCTCAAGACCTGCGCGGGCAAGTACCTGACCGCCGGGGACGACGGCGCAGGGTGGGAGCCGCCGCTGGCGTGGGCGCTTGTCGGCGAAACGAGCGAACTCAAGGAGTGGGAGCGCTTTACGTTGAGCGATAGGCGCTGAGGACGGGCGGATAGACAGTCAGGTTTCAGCTAGCTTGGGCGAGACCGCCGAACCGTAGAGGGAGGCGGTCTTTTTTATTCCCGGGCAGGCCATCCCACACCGTAAGGTCGCGGTAAGATCCCCGGCGACAATGGGGCTAACGGAGGACGACATGCTTTATCCGTACGAACCCCGTTCAACCGACTACTGGGACGATGACGACGGTTCTCCCGCCGAGCCGATGGACCTGCTGGATTTCCTCGGCGCGCTCATCCTGTTCATCCCTCTCACGGTCATCTGCATGATTTTCATCCTTGTGGGGTTGGCCGCGCAATCGCTGTGGGAGTTCGTGAACCCCGTCATCGAGGACTGGCGGAACGGCAACCGGCGCAGCGGGCTAACCCTGGTCGTCGTCTGCCTGGCCGCGCTCCTGTTCGCCGGTTGGCAGATCGCCGCGCGCCCCGAGGTGGAACCGCCTCCCGCGCGCTCGCTCATCACGCCGCCGACGCTGGGTACCGTGCCGGCGCTGACGCCCACGCGCTCTGCGCGGACGACGGGGCTTGCGGGAAGTCCCACCGGTTCAGGCTGCGCCCGGCTCGCGACGCCTGGACCGCCCGCCTGGCGCTACGGCTACTGCGCCGACGCAGCCCCGACTGCTGTTCGCCGTGCCGTGCGTCAGTCGATCCCCGTAATCGCCACCCCGACGCCGGCCCCTCGCGCGCTACGGATCGTCGTCGACGACTTCGAAACGGAGCCCATCGGCGACCAGCCGGCTTACCCTTACAATCGCCTCGGGGGCGACCGCGGCGCAATCAACAGCGCGGCCTTGACCTTCGGCGCGGGTCGGGTGACGACGACGGTTTCCGCGGGCAACACCTGGGCCGGAGTATGGCTGTCGCTCAACCACCCGATCCGTGAGCAGGTGACCATCAACCTCGATGCGGTCTTTCCACCGCAGATTCTGCCGGAGTACCAAAGCGCCATCGTCGGGATCGCAGCGAAAGTGGCGTCCGGGACACGAGGACGAACTTTCCGGCTCGAGCTCAAGGACCACGGCGCTTTCCGGTGGACCGGCGAGACAGTGCTGACCGGCGGGCCGCAGTCAGTCACCTTCGATTTGCCGCGCGTTGGCCCGGCTAACGAACTCGTGTGGGTGATTGATCGCGCCCTGCCGGGATCCTTCGTCGCGCTGGACAGCCTCACTTTCACCGTGACCACCCGCATTACCGACACCGCGACTGCGGCTTTCGTGTGGAGCTACGGCCAGTTGTTAGACAACTGGGACCCGGAGTCCGGCCTCGTGCGCGACAAGGCGCATGAGGCAAGCCGCGAATTTGACGCGGTCCAGGCGACCGGCAGCCTTGCGGCCGCCACCGCGCTTGCCGAACAGTTGGGCGTCGTCTCGCGTGCCGACGCCGTCCAGGTCGTCAAGCTCATCGGGCGAGCGCTGCTCGACGATCTGCCGCGACAGCATGGACTGTGGCCGCACTGGGTGCGCACCAGCGCAAGTGGCAGGCCGTCCATCGTTCCCGGCACGGAATACTCGTCCGTCGACACGGTCATTGCCGCGCTCGGACTGCTCTCGGCGCAGAGTGCGCTCGGGATGGACACGAGCCGGACCGAGCGGGTGCTGCGGGAGATCGACTGGTCCGATCTGCTGCAGGCCAATGGAATCCGACATGGGTACAACGAGGCGGGCGAGCTGCTCCCCTACGCATGGGACACGTTTGGCGGCGAATCGTGGCTCGTGGCGCTGGCCTATGCCGCAGCGACGGGGAAGGTTGCGCCGCTGGAGTATCCCGACCCGCCGACGGCCAATGGCTGCGGCTTCATCGATGAAATGGCATGGCTCTATGTCCCACCGCCGCAAGGCCGCGATGCCTGGGGGGACGACTGGCGTGCCTACCGGTCGGTGGCGGCCGAGGCCCAGGCCGCGTACTTCGTCACGCGCTACCCGACGTCGTGCCTGGCTCCCGCCGGATTCTTCGGCCTGTCCGCCGCGGAAGGCCCGGACCCTGCGCGGGTCGCCCTGTCCGCCATCTACCAGGCATTCGGCGTGGGTGGCCGCTTTGCTGGCCCGAACGATGGCTCTTCGCTGTGGGGTGCGCCGGTGGTCGTGCCGCACTACGCGGCCATGGTCGCATCGCTCCGCCCGCAGGAGGCGACCGCCATGTGGGACCGGCTGATGCGCGACGGCTTCTTCACGCCGTTGACCAACGTTGAGAGCATCTTCGTTGCCGACGAAGCCAGTTGCGCTCCCGATGCGATGACATGGAATTCCCTCAAGGGGAGCTGGAACCTGGCGCTGCAGACGCTCGGCTGGGGGCGCTTCCTCGCGCAGCGCCGCGGGGAGCCGCCGGTGTTGTGGCGGGCCGTAGAGCGCAACGCGTTCCTGGGCGCGGGGTACGCGCTTCTGGCGCCCGATGGGCCGGACCTGGGGCGGGCGCGCGGCCGGGCATTCCTGCCCGTGACGTTAGGAGGAACGCGCTACGGCGCGGTCTACGCTGAGTAGATGGCGCAGGCGGCGGGACGCGCCCTGCTGTCCGATCATTTAGAGCAGTTAAAGGAGGCACTCCAATGAAAGGCAAAGTGAATCTGGCAATCCGAAGCGGTGGTAGGCGCTGGCGCGCGGTCGCACTCCTGCTCGCGCTTGCTCTCCTGGGAGGGCTAGGGATCTCACCGGCAGCGCACGCTGGCTCGCGCACCTGGCACGTCGCGACGACCGGCTCAGACGCAGCAGGCGATGGCTCGACGGCTCGACCCTTCGCGACCATCCAGCATGCGATCGATGCCGCCACTGTCGGCGACCGGGTGCTCGTGCAGCCAGGCGTCTATCGCGAAAACATCGACTTCGAGGGCAAGGATCTCACCGTCGGCTCGCTGTTCCTTACTACCGGCAGCGAGGACTACATCCTGCAGACCGTCATTGATGGGAACCGCAACGGCCGCGTCGTCACCTTCACGAACGGTGAAGCTGCCACCGCACTATTGAGCGGCTTCACCATCACCAACGGATATGCGCACGGCACCTCTGAGCCGGAGTCCTACGGCGGCGGGATCTACACTCGACATTCGTCACCTACCTTGACCCACCTGCGGGTGACGGGCAATGAGGCAGTTGAAGAAGGCGGAGGACTGCATATTAGAGATAGTTCACCAACCATACGGGATATCATCGTCACCGGTAATCATGCCGGCAGCGGGGGCGGTGGCATCAGATACACGGGGGGCAGCGTAAGCCTCGAGAACGTGGTCGTGACGCACAACTCGGCTGGTACTGGTGGATCGGGTCTCTTCTTCTACCATGCCGATGGGGCCATCAAGAACGCGTTGATTGCAGACAATTCTGGGGACGGCCCGGGCGGGGGCCTGGTGTTTGACGGTTGCAGCCCGACCTTCACCAACGTGACGATTGCCGGCAATCGGACCACCGGCCACGGGGGCGGACTGAATGTCTCCTTCGCGAGTCAACTGGCCGGGCGAGGCGATCACAATCGAGTATTCGGACATTCAGGACGGCCAGGCGGGGATTATTACTAACGGGCAAGGTCCGGTGCACTGGGGTAGCGGCAACCTGGACACATCCCCGCGCTTTGCGCATGCCGGCCTGGGCAACTACCGGCTCAACGACAGCAGCCCAGCCATTGGCGCAGGGAAAGCCGATGGCGCTCTTATCGCCGACATCGAAGGCAGCCCGCGACCCGATCCGGCGGGATCCAACCCGGACATGGGCGCGTATGAGAATCCGTTAGCACCCCCGCCACCAGCGACCTTCAAATTCTACCTGCCGTTTGTGAGGTCCGCGCCATCTGAGCCGTCCACTGAAGTAATCCCAGGGGTCACCATGCAGTTTCCTCGCATGTGGCACACGGCCACGGGCTTGTCCGACGAGAGGGTTTTGGTGGTTGGAGGCAGTCGGGCCACGGATCAGTTCCTGGCAGAGGCCGAGATCTTCGACCCGGCGAACGGCCAAACCAAGCTGGTTGCCCCGCTCCACGCCGCGCGGCACGGCCATAGCGCGACCCTGCTCCCGGATGGCCGGGTACTGGTGGTCGGCGGCTACAATCTGCCGCGGCAGTGGCTGAGCGATGCAGAGGTGTATCACCCCTCTACGGATACTTGGACTGCGGTCCCCCCACGCTACTCGCATGGTGGCAATCACTCAGCCACCTCGATGAAAGACGGCCGGGTCCTGGTCGTGGGGGGTGATATCGGCAGCGGCGTTGCCACTGAGCACGTTGAAATCTTCGACCCGAAAGCCGATGCCTGGACTGAGGCACGACCTTTGAGTTCCGTCCTAAGCGAACATACCGCACAACTTCTGAATGATGGCCGCGTGCTGGTAGCCGGTGGCAGGGGCGCCAACAATGTTCCGCCTGCTGGTGGCGACGCCCAGATCTATGATCCTCAGACGAACACCTGGACGGCCACCGGACCTATGGTGAAGCCGCACCAATTCAGCGATTCTGTGCGGCTTCCAGACGGCCGCGTCCTGGTAGCGGGTGGTGTTCTTCCGGATCCATCAACCCCACGGCCATCGGCTTGTGCAGAGATTTACGACCCCGCTTCGAACACGTGGACGGCCGCTGCGAATCTCTCGCAGGCACGGTTCCTGCATGGCTTGGTGCTGCTCCCAGACAGCAAGGTGCTGGCCGTCGGCGGCGCGCGTGACTGGGATTCCTCGTGGACCAACAACTCCTTTGTCCGAGAGATCGAACTCTATGATCCCGTGGCGAATGCGTGGCGCACTGTCGGCGAGCTTCCGGAACCCAGGGCGCTAGCTACGGCCACGCTCTTGCCAGATGGTCGTGTGTGGTTAGCTGGCGGTCGGAACGACACAACGTACTTCGCGGACTCCTGGCTGATCGGCCCACCAGCGCCTGCCACTCCTGCCTTCCGGTTACTTGTGCACTGACGGCCAACCGGCTAACCAGCCCGAAACTAACCTGACTCGCCAACAAAAGGACGCCGCAAGGCGAACCCGCGGCGTCCCGACAGGCAGCGCAACTGC
>JALOOB010000018.1 GCA_025454635.1 Anaerolineae bacterium | reverse complement strand
TTCGCGTGCGATATGTTTGCGCTGCGCGAGCTGTTCGACATTCCGGGCGTCATCTTCGGGCCGGTTGGCGCCAACGCGCACGCGGCCGACGAGTATATCGACCTGGAGAGCCTGTACACCTTCTGGGAAGTCGCGTACGCGTTTGTCCTGGAGTGGTGCGGCTGCGCGTAGTCATAGGACAACCGATTCGATTTATCGCTACCTTCTCATTTCAGATACGGAGGATGATTATGCGACCTTTGAGCAAAGTGGCGCCGGACTGGTGGGACTATACCACACTCGACCGCTCGATCCTCGATGAAGCCGCGCGACTGACGCCGGATGACCTGCTGAAGTTATCCCGGCCGGGCTTCCAGGTGGTGTTCTATGACACGCTGGAGGACTTCTATCTCGCGATGGCGCTCGAATACATCACCGCGTGGCGGCAGGCAACGCCGGAGCGACCCGCCGGGCTGTGCGGCCCGATCGGCCCGACCGAGCAGCTTCCGTTGGTGGCGCGGTTGGTGAACGAGCTCGAGGTCGACCTGCGGCACGCCCACTTCTGGGGCATGGACGAATGGGTCGAGAACGGCGAGGAAGTGCCCGCGGATCACCCGTTGGGCTTCCGCCGCGCGGACATGGAGCTGTGCTTCAACCGCATCCGGCCTGATCTGCGGATGCCCGAGGCGAACCTGCATTTCCCCTCCGTTAAATCGACTGAATACCAGGATAGCTGGGAGAAGGTGCGCTGCGTCTGCATGACCGGCGGCCAGGGCGAGGTGAAACACTGGGCGTTCAACGACCCGCCGCGCCGCGAGGGCAAATATCAGGACGCGCCGCCTACGCCCGAAGAGTACCGCCAGCTTCGGACGCGTGTGGTCGAGCTGCACCCGATGACCCTGATTCAGAATGCGCGCACGTCGGGCGGCGGCGTCGTGCAGAATGTGCCGAGCGAGGCGTTGACCGTAGGGCCCTACGAGACGTGGAAGGCGGAGAAGGTGTCCCTGTGGCAGGCCGGGAACCATGACAATCCCTTCGGCCTGCGGTTGACCCCGCTGATGATCTCGAAAGGCATGGCCGACTCTGCGGTGCCGATGTCGCTGCTGGCGGATCATCCGAACGTCCAGTTCAACTTCTACCGCCCCGGCCTGGGCGTGTGCGAGGCCGAGATGCATTAGGCGCCAGGCGTCTGCCATTTGACGCGCGCAGCCGCAGCGACACGAACTCCCGGACCCCGTCTGCGTGTCGCCGCGGCTGTTGTTTCTTGCGTTCCGACGGCGCCGAAGCAACTGCCAGTCGGCGGCGAGGCGGAAGCGGACGGGCCGGGCGGTATCTAATCGCATCCACATAGAAAGCGTCGGGTGTGAAGGCAATTGCGGAGGCGCTCCTTCGACTGCGCTCGGCCAACGCAGTTGGCGCTCGCTCCGCTCAGGATGCGCCTCCATCCAACAATCACACTGTGGTTGCGCATAGTCATGATACAATGCAAGACATGTTCGACCCACATGTTCTCCAGGCCATGATGCGGCACGTGGCGCTCTTCCAGCGGTTTTCCGAAACGGAGTTAGAGGCAATCGCGCGCGCGGGGCAGACCCGGCAGTATGCGCGCGACGAAACAATTTTCGTCGAAGGAGAGCCCTGCGCCGGCCTGTTCGTGCTGCTCACCGGCCGCGTCCAACTCTGCAAGTATGGCCCCCAAGGACAAGTCTCGATCATCTCCCTCATCGACCCGGTCCTGATGTTCAACGAGGTCGCCGCACTCGATCGGGGTCCCAACCCCGTCACCGCCATCGCCGCGCAGGAAGTGACTGCCTGGCGCGCCGGCGCGGAGGACTTCGCCGACATGATGCTGCGCCATCCCGAGTTGGCGCTCGGCCTCCTGCAGGTCCTCGCACGCCGCAACCGCCTCCTGACCCATCTTTACGAGGATCTTTCGTTCCGGCCCGTGCTTTCGAGAGTCGCCAAATTACTGGTGCTGCTCAGCCAGAACGGCGCGTGCGCGATCGAACGTCGCCGGCATCCCAACGGGCAGATGTCCGCCCGTGTCTCCACGGTGCCGGAAGCGTTCAGCCGTTCGCTGCGACTTCTGCGCGAAGCGGGGATGATCAGTTGCACCGAACGCGAGATCGTCGTGCTCGACGCCGTTGCGCTTGGGCGCGTCGCTGAGAGCGGAGAGCTGCTCCCCGCTTAACAAAAGTCAATGCGCTGTTGCTCCGCTTGTGATAGCCTTCATTAGCGACGTCATTGTCAACCGTCTGTCCAATGGAGGCTGCCCACTATGTCTGCCGCGCGTGAGCGTCTATCTTTCCTCTTCACGTCCACAAAAGGCCTGATCCTCGTCGCCATCGCCATGATTGCCCTCGAAACCGCCTTCTTCGGCTTTCTCTCGGGACCGATGGAGGAGTTCGGTGTGCGAAGCTTTATGGTGCGCAACCTTGGCCTCGATCTGCTGCCGCAGGAGCGCGAAGGCCGGATCATCATCCTATACCACACCATCGCGATGGCCGTCGTGGCAATCCAGGCCTATATGATCACGGGCCTGGTGCCGATGAAGCGCAGCCAGCAGGTTGTGGTCAATGCAGCCATCACGGTGGGCTACCTCACGTCGCAGGTGTTTGGACTCTGGTTTGCCTACTTCGGCCACAACTACGTGTTCCACGGGCTGTTCATCTTTGGTCAGTCGCTGGTGTTCTTCGCCGGCGTCGCGCTGGCCTATGCCTTGTGGCCGTGGCGCGCGGAATACCGGACAGCGGAGACGGACCGCGCGCGGACGCGCGGCGGCCTCGATCTCGAGCGCGTAGCCTTCTTCACAATGGCCGTGGCGATGCTGGGCTCGGCACTCTTCGGCGCAGTGCCCGGCTCGCTGTTCGGCAACGGGTTCGAAACCTTCCTCGCTGAGGACGTCGTCCGCAACCCGGTCAAGACGCCGCTGCAACTGGCCGTCATCGGCCATCTGCACATCATGCTGGCGCTGATCGCGGTGGCAATGACTCTGATCCTCTCGCGCTGGTTCGATTTTCGCGGCCGGCTCCACAAGTGGGCCATGCCCCTGATCATCGCCGGCACGCTCATTATCACCTTCGGCGTATGGGCCGTCGTGCCGTTCGAGGCCATCGCGCACATCATCATCAACGTGGGGTCGTTCCCCGTCCTCGTCGGCTCGTGGCTGCTTGTCTGGTTTGGCTGGCGCAAGATCACGCGCGAGAGACTTGCTGCGCAAGATCTCACCAGGCCGTCCGCTCGTCAGCGGTTGGCCGCCCTGCTGCATGACCCGCTGCGCTTCGGCACGCTCTGGCAGATGGTTTACATGAACTTCGTTGTCACTGCGCTCGGCATCTTCATGGCGATCCAGTTGGACGAGATCATCCGCCAGTGGCCGTGGCGGGAGGAGCGCGTGACGTTGACCGGGCACTGGCATGTGCTCGCCGGGATCATTGCGACGATCATCCTACTCTACTATGCCGACCTGGCCGGACTCAAGGGGCGGGCGCGGCAATGGTTCGGCTGGGTGGTGATCGTGGCATCCAACTTAGCTTTCGGCGCGGTCGCGGTGTTCGAAACCAAGCGGCTGTTTGTCAGCGAAGCGGCGCAGCAGACGCTCGTCGACTACGCGATCCTGCTGACCGACATCGGGTTGGCAACTGTGCTCGTCGCTCTCGCTGCGCTGATGCTCTGGCGGCTCGCTGACTTACTGAAGCGCCGCGGCCGGTGGCGCGCGGAACTGGAAGAGGCCCGCCGGCGCGGCCAGAACGAGCAGGAGGTGCTGCCGTGAAGCTGCTCGTTTGCCTGCTCGCCGTTGTCTTGCTCGCTGCCTGCGGCGCGGCCCCGATGTCCGCCCCGCCCGCAGCGATCGAAACCGGAATCGACCCGGCCAGTTGGGTGCGGATTGCGGCAGGACCATACTCGTCTGGCCCGCAAGGGCAGGCTGCGCGGCTTGACCATGACTACGAGATCATGGTGACCGACGTCACGAATGCTCAGTATGCGGCGTACCTCGACGCGGCCCTCGCTGCCGGCACGGTGAAGCTTGTCGACGGCGACGTGGTCGGATATTACCCCGGCGACGCGTACCGCGGCCACAAGCACGAAGAACGCATCGATCCGGGGGACTACCTGCACGTACCCGGGAATACGGTCGAGTTGCGCCTGATCTTCGACGGCGCGCGCTTCGCGGCCATGCCCGGATATGAGGACCACCCGATGGTGATGGTGACCTGGTTTGGCGCGCGGGCGTTCTGCGAGGCGCAAGGCGGGCGGCTGCCGACGCAGGCGGAGTGGGAGAAGGCGGCGCGCGGCAATGATGGTCGCGCCTATCCCTGGGGCAACGAGCTAGCGCGAAATCAGGCTAACTACTACAACAGCCAGGACATCTTCGAGAAGGTCTTTGGCAAAGGTGGCGACACTACACCGGTTGGTTACTACAACGGCAAGTCCTACGGCGCCTACCGGACCCTCGACGGCGCCAGCCCTTATGGCCTGTATGATATGGCCGGGAACGTCTGGCAGTGGACGAATGACGTGACCGAGGGCATCCATTACCGGTTCATGCGCGGCGGCAGCAAGGCCGACTACGGGTATATGCTGCGAAGCTGGTCGAGCAATAATGCCGGGCCCGAATATGCGGGGCCCAGCGTCGGCTTCCGCTGCGCGCGGGACGCGCAGTAGGAGGCCGCGTGAACGCAGGAAGCGCCACCATCAGGCCCGCCACCAGGGCAAGGCTTTGCCGCCCCGCGGCGTACTGGGCTTTGATTAAGGACTTACAGACGGGCCTGCTGCTGCTCACCGCAGCGACCGCCTACAGCACCGGCTGCTGCGCTAATCTCAACGCCGCAGGGATGGGGGCGCTGCTGGGCAGCCTGTTTCTCGCAGTGAGCGGCAGCACGATCTTAAACATGGTGTTGGACCGCGACATCGACGCCCGGATGAGCCGGACCGCGGCCCGACCACTTCCCAGTGGCCGTATCACGACCGGAGAAGCGGCTTTCCTTGGCGCGGCTATGTCGCTTTCCGGGGTTGGTTGGGCGCTCGCGCTCGACCCCCTGTACGGCGCGGTCGTACTGGCCGGCCTGCTGCTCGACGTTGTGGTCTACACCGCCTGGCTGAAGCGGCGCACACCGCTCGCCGTCGTGATCGGCGGTCTCGCCGGCGCGATGCCCGCGCTGGCCGGCCGCGCGCTGGCTGTCGGGCAAATCGACGCAGCCGGTTTGCTGCTCGCGGGCGTGATCCTATGCTGGATTCCCACGCACATCATGACCCTGCAAATTCGCTGTCGCGATGATTATGCCGCCGCGGGCGTTCCAACGTTTCCCGCCGCGTTCGGCATCTCCGTCACTCGAGGCGTTATCCTCGCCTCCACCGTCCTGACCTGGCTGCTTATGCTGGCCGCCGGGCTGGCGCTGGGCCTGCCCGCCTATCACATGCGCGCGCTTGCGGTGCTGGGCGCGGTGCTGGCTGGGCTGGCCGGCGCAGGCGCATGGCGCGGAAAGGCGCGTCTCAATTTCGCGTTGTACAAGGGCGCATCGCTATACATGCTGGCGAGCGAGCTTTTGTTGCTATCCGGAGCGTTCTAATCGTAAGGAGGCGGTTATGAAGTCCAACGGGACAAGTCGGTGGCTGCGGGGTCTGGGCATCGTGATGCTGGCCCTCACGGTGCTGATAACGCTGCTCGGCGCGATCGGCACGACCTGCGTGGCCTTTGGCGCGGAGAAATGGGGTCCGCGCATGGCCGCGCTGATTCCTGTCAAGCCGATCTTCCAGTTGCTGGTAGTCCTCTCGCTCGGGGCCGGGATACTCGGTCTCGTCGCCACGGTGGGGCTCGCGCGCCGGCGCGCCGGCGCCTACCGGCTCGCGCTGATCTTTCTCGTGGCGGGGCTGCTCACCTCCGGCATCCAGATGTATTTTTCTGCCACTCTGCGCGGGTCCACCGCGCCGAACAACTTCCGCGTCTACCTGACTGCGCTCACCTTGATCGTGATGCTTGCGCTGCGGCTGCCCGGGCTTTGGGAGCGCAGCGGTTTCGGCGGCTCGGCCGCGGGCAGCGGGACGGGCGCGGGGGTGGCGCTGGCGATTACCGGACTCGTGACGTTGACGACGCCAATCTGGGCGGGGTCGACGCACATGATTGACGGTGTCAACACGGTCGAGGTGCTGCTGTGGCCGTTGATGGTTGCGGGCGCAGGGTTGCTGCTGGGCGGGCTGGCCGTCCTTGTCCGGCCGCGCAGCTCCCAGGATGCTCCGCCGCTTGCGGGGCGTGTTGCCAACAATGTGACGCGCAGCGCGACGTTGCGCTGACGCGACGGGCGGGGGAGGTCGGAGCCTCCCCCTGCACCGCGCTTATGGCGCCTTCTCGGTTTCAGACAGACCGATTAAACAGTGTATCGCTGCCCGTGATGTAGGTTTCGAGATGGGCGATCGTGAATTCCTGCCGCGCGATGATCGACTTGCCCAGGTCACCGGTGGTGACGACGCCGATCACCCGATTGGCCTCGTTCAGCACGGGGAGGTGGCGAATGCGCTTCTCAGTCATCAGGGCCATACATTCTTCCGCGCTCTGATTGCCCCGCCCGAAGACCACGCGCGCGGTCATGATGTCCGCCACGCGCGTGGCGTGCGGGTCCCGCCCCGGGAGGATGATCTGGCGCGCGCAGTCGCGCTCTGAGAGGATGCCTTCGAGCTGCGGGCCTTCCATTACGAGAACGGCGCCGATGTTCTGATCGGCCATCAGCCGCATCGCCTCATATACAGTGGCGCTCGGCGGCACACTCCAGACCTGGCAGCCCTTGTCGCGCAGGATATTGTCCACGGTCGTCATGACTTCCCTCCTCTAAACCACGCCCAAGCGCGGTGGCGCAAATAAGAGCGCCGCCCGGAATCGCGGCGGCGCATGGGGCAGATTACTACGACAAGCGTTTCGAAAGCGTTTCGATCCCGCGGCAGCAGTTTCTTGTCCATGACCGGCCATCCGGTCAGCGTTATCGATCTGGCGCCGTGATGTACCAGCCCGCCCAAGACTTTGACCCATCCGCGGCGGCTGCGCAAGGCCCGGAGGGCAAGCTAACCGAACAGCGCTGCCAGGCCGAGCACCAATAATACGACAAACACATTGCCGATCATCGTCTGATTCTCCTGGCTGGGCGGCTAGGGCCGCTCCTCTCGGCCGGCGACCGCGCGCTCCGCGCCGATGCTACCGGACGTCAGCTAGGCGGGGCTCGTCGTCTCGTCAAGGCCCGCGCCTGACGTCCACGCTTCCAGATAGGCGACAAGCTCCGGCAGGGCGCCGAAACCCCGGCGGCCGTCGAGTTGCGACCCTTCGAGGCTGAAGCGCCAAACGGGCTCATCCTCGGCGTCGCTGTCACGTTCCCTCCACGCGCTCAACACGAAGACTGAGTATCCCCGTCGTCTCGCATTCACTGTTGGCGACATTTGTAATAGCCTCGCGTCTGTATTTGTGCTATGCTTGGTCCATCATAGCCCGCCCTCGTTTGCTGTTCGTTTGCTGGAGTGGCTATGGCGAACTGCCTGGATATCCGGCTCTTCGGCGGCTTGCGCATCGCGCTCGACGGCGAACCAGTTAGCGCATTCATGTCGCAGAAGGTCCCTGCGCTGCTGGCCTTTCTGGCCGTAAGTGGCCGCGCCCAGCGCCGGGACGATCTGGCTGCGCTGCTGTGGGGCGAGATGCCTGATGCGGACGCGCGCAACAATCTGCGGCAGGCGCTCGCCAACCTCCGAAAGCTTCTCGATCCATGCCTAACCATCACGCGCGAAACAGTCGAACTCAACGCTGAGCCCCCGGTTTTCCTGGACACCACGGCTTTTGAGACCGCGCTGGCCTTGCCGCCCGGCCTGCCCGTCGAGAATCGCGCAACCGCCTTGACGGCCGCAGCTGCGCTCTACACCGGCGACTTTCTCGCCGGGTTCTTCGTTCGCGAGGCTCCGGCTTTCGAGGAATGGATGCTCGGTCAGCGCGCGCGCTACCGGGAGCAGGCGCTGCTGGCGCTCCACACGCTGACACAGCATCACCTCGCCGCGGGCGAATACGATCGCGGCATTCAGAGCGCCACCCGCCTCCTGGCCCTGGACGAATGGCGCGAGGAAGCGCACTGCCAACTGATGCTGGCCCTGGCGCGCACAGGACAGCGCTCTGCCGCGCTCGCCCAGTACCAACGCTGCCGGCGGCTGCTCGAGCAGGAACTGGGCGTTGAGCCGGCTGCGGAGACAATACAACTCTACGAACGGATTCGCGCCTCGATGCTGCGGCCCCGCCATAACCTGCCCGCTGCGGCGGCCGACCTCGTCGGCCGTGCGGACGAAATCGCCGAGTTGCGGGCGCGGCTCCGCACGCCCGGCTGCCAAATGCTCACGCTCGTCGGCGCGGGCGGCATCGGCAAGACCCAGCTTGCGCTAGCCGTGGCGCACGCCTGCCGCGACGACAACCTGGAGGGCGCCTGGTGGGCGCAGCTAGCGCCGGTCGCCAAGCCTGCGGACCTGGTCGCCGCGATTGCGGACGCGCTCGGCGTCGTCTTCTCTGGCTCCGCGTCGATGCAAGAGCAACTCGTCGACTTCCTGCGCGACCGCGAACTGCTGCTGGCGCTGGACAACTTCGAGCATCTCATCTCACCCCAGGCGCTCGACCTCCTGAGCGCGTTGCTGCGCCAGGCCCCAGGGCTGAAGCTCCTCGTCACCTCGCGGGTGCGGCTCAACCTAGTGGCGGAGCAATTGTTCGACGTCTCCGGCCTCCGTTGTCCGGCGGACGGTAGCGCGGCGGTCGCCGATTCACCGGCAGCGCAACTGTTCGTCCGGCGCGCGCAGCGCCTCCGCGCGGACTTCAGCCTTGATGCGGCGGGCGCGGCCGCCGTGGCGGGTATCTGCCGCATGGTCGATGGCCTGCCGCTCGCGCTCGAACTGGCCGCAGCCTGGGTGCGCGCCATGTCGCCGGAGGAGATCGCCGCCGATCTGGCGCGCGGGCTTGCCGTGCTGACGAGCTCGGCGTATGACGCTCCCGCGCGCCACGTCAGCCTTGCCGCGGTTTTCGAGCAATCCTGGGCGCTGCTGGACGAAGAGAATGCCGTAGTCCTTGCCCGACTGGCGATCTTTCCCGGCGACTTTGACAGCCTAGCTGCCGCGCGGGCCGCCGGGGCGACCGGGGACGCGCTGCAGGCCCTGGTCAACTGCTCCTGGCTGCGCAGCACGCGGCCGGGCCGCTTTGCGCTGCACCCGCTGGCGCGGCAGTTCGCCCTGGAAAAACTGGCTCGTGTGCCTGCGGACGCGATGAGCGCGGCGCGCAACGCACACGCCCGCCACTTCGCCGGCCTCGCAGGGCAGCACGAGTCCGAATTCCACTGCGGCCAAGACCGGGAGGCGATGGCCTGGATGCTGCTCGAAGCCGACAACATCCGGAGCGCCTGGGAGTGGGGCGTGCGGCAGGCCGACAGCGCCTTGCTGGAGACGTTCCTGGAGAGCTTTCTCTATTTCTACGATATTCAGGGACGTTACCAGGATTGCGTAGATCTGCTCGACGCGGCGCTGTTGGGGCTGGACGCACGAGGCGATCCCGCGCTGAGTTTCGGCCGGGGGCGCGTGTTGGCGCTGCGCGCAGCCTTCGCATTTCGAACAGGCTCATTCGCCCGGGCGAGGGAGGAGGCGGAAACCGCGCTGGCATCGCTGGAGCCGCTGGGCCCGCACCGCGACGTAGGTCATGCACGGCTCTATCTCGGCGCCGCCTGGTATGGTCTGGGCAACCTTGCCGCGGCTTCGGAGTGGTTCCTTGCCGCTTCTGAGGCGTATGCGGAAGCAGGGCACACGTGGGGCATCGGCGCAGCGCTGGACAACGCGGGTTACCTGGCGTTTCTGCGCGGCGACGCCGCGGCTGCCGAAGCCTACCTGACGCGTGCGCTCGACATCGCGCTGCAGACGGGCAGCCGGTATCTGCTGACAGGCATTTACGACCATTTGGCCACGCTGACCGCGGCCGTGAACCGCCTCGATGAGGCGATGAGCTACGTCGCACGCTGCCGCGCTGTGCTCGACGAGCTGGACCGCCCGTACATCGTCGGCAGCCTGTCGCTTTCCATGGCCCAGATCGCGACGCAGGCGGGCGATTGGGCTACGGCCGAGAGCTATCTGCTGCGCGCGCTGGAACTGGCGCGCGCGACCGGCAATCGCCTCGATCTGGTGAAGACGCTGACCCAATTGGGGCGTCTGAAGGCGGCCGCCGGTGATATGCCGGCTGCGCGCAGCGCGCTCCGCGAGGCCGCGGCGATTGCGAAGGCGACCGGGTCGGAGTTGTTCGCCGCGGAGGTGGAGGGTGCGTTGACGGCCCTGCCGGATGCCGGCGTGGATCGCAGGTAGGCCGGGCCACGCTCGTCGCGGCCCGGCCATAACCCGTCAACCGCCCGAGTCCCGCACCAGTTGCTGGGCAGTGGCCCGGTCGGACAGCGCCGCGCGGTCCTCAGCGGACAGACTGTACCCGGCGAGCGCGACGGCCGGATCATTCAGCAGTTGATCGCGAAAAGCCGGATCACTCACCGCGCGGGAAAGAATCTCGCCGACGGTCGGGTTGCTGCGGTTGATGGACATTGGCATGGTCAGTTCTCCTTTATGGTGTCGAAGGTTCAGCCGATCCTGCTGACAGAGTGCGCGCCTTGCGCGCCATGACTGCGCCGTAGGGGTTGCTGCCCGAGCCGCGCGGTGGCCCGTCGTCCGGGAGCGGCGGCAGTGCGGCGGGTCCGGAGAGGGGGCGCTGGCTGAGCCAGGAATGGGCCTTTCGGAGCGCATCCAACTCCGAATAGCTGAGATTGCCCCGGAAGTGCATCAGGGCGTTGCGCACCCGGCGCGCGCGATCCATGAGCTGCATGAAGATTTCGCGCGATTCCAGGGCGGGCGCGAATACGGGCCAGATGTCGTTGTCGCACATGAAGAGCATCCGGTCGGCGAAGGTGAAGTGTTTCGGGTTACGAGCGGGGTACTCCGGGTTCTTGGGCCCTGGTCCAAAGACGCGCCGCGCCGCCTCATTCAGCGCTTCCGCGTCGGGGAATGCCGCGGCGGCGTAGTCGCGCAAGCGGATCTCGATGCGCTCGATGAGGATGATACCCTCGAAGAGCGAGCGAAAAAAATGCGTCATGTCCTTGCCGGTCAGGATCGCGACCGGCCGGTCGTCCTCCACGACTACGGGCGTGTGGGTTCCCGGTTGCGCGAGCAAGTCGGCGGTTTGGAACAGGTCGTCGCTCGGGCGCAAGACGTCGACGGGCTCCACACAGTGCGCCACGGGGAGGCTGAGCAGGTCGACCAGCCCTTCGGTGTGGTAGTACGAGCGGAGGATCGATTGCTGCGACACCAGGCCGAACAGGTGGCCGTCCTCGTCCAGCACGGGCAGTTGGCCGAAACGGTTCTCTATCATCACGCGCAGCGCATCGCGTAACAGCGCGTCAGGCCCGACGCAGACGGGCGGCTTGCGCCCGGCCACCACTGCGGCGAGGGTCTGAATTCCGTCCACACGTTCGCCCGGCGCGCCCGGCGGCTGCGCGAACAGCTCCAGGCGGTTCTCCAACCACGTCACGGCCCGCCGCAGCGTGTCCATCTCGAGCGCGTCCACATGGCCGTCGAAGTGCGCGATCTGGTTGCGCACATAGCGCGTCTGGTCCATTAGCTTGCGGAAGTACTCCCGGTTGCCGAAGAGCGCCGCAAACTGCGGCCAGTTGTCGTCGTCCCGCACAAGGTACGTCATGTCGGTCAGGCTCAGGTCGCGGCCGGCGTTCTGCGGTTTGGTCGGGTCGGCCTTGTCAGGGCCGAAGGCGGCGATGAGCGCCTGGGTGTAGGCCGCTTCGGTGGGATAGACTGAGCGGATCGCCGCGCCAAAGTAGCGTTCGACCCGCTCGACGAGCAGGATGCCTTCGAAGAGCGAGCGGAAGAACACGGACATGTCCTTCCCGGTGAGGATGCCCACTGGGCGCGGCCCGTCAGCCACGACCACCGCATACGTCCCGCGCTGGCGCAGCCGGTCCACCGCGGCAAGCAGGTCGTCCTGCGGCGTCAGCGTCACCGCCGGCTCCATGGCGTCCACAACATGCAGGTCGAACAGCGACAGCGCACCGTCGGTCATCGCATAGAGGCCGAGCAGCGTTTGCTGCGAAACAATCCCGCGCAATCGGCCCTCGGCATCGACCACGGGCAGTTGCCCCAGGCGCCGCTCGATGATGAGTCGAAAGGCGTCCAACAGCGGCGCGTCGTACCGGATCGTGGTCAGCGGCGGCCGGTTCGCCAGGGTTTGTTCGAGAGAGTACAGCATGACGGCTATTCCTAGCGGCGCTTCAACTGAAGGGCCAACTCGGTGTCTGCCGGCGTATTGGGGCCGACGCACACGTCATCTTCGGTGTGCGGCCAGTACCCTTCTGCGCCGATCACGAGGCCATAGCACTGTTCGCGTTCAAGCGCACGCGGCAGACGGAATTCGCCCTGCCGGTCGGTCTCGGCCATCGCATAGACTTCGGCCTCGGTCCATTGGAAGGCCGCAACCTTGATCCCTGGATTGAGGACGATAAAGAATGCGTCGGGAATGGGCCGCCCGGTGTCCGCGTCGGTAATGACCCCGCGCACCTGCGCGCCATTCGCTGCGGCAGGCGCCGGCGTGGGAGCGGCCTTGCCGCCTGCGCCCACGCGCGCGCTGCCCCGCTGGGCCACTTCGCCCTCGATAATCAGCTCCTGCGAGTACTCACCCTCCGGTAGTTCACTGCCGTTGGCGTGGATCACGTTCCACCAGACGCCGTCTGCGCCGCCGTAGAACTCGTTGGACCACTCGAACGGCGACTCGACCACCAACTCACCGTTCAGATAGACGCGACTGACGCTTCTCAGGCCGTCCTGCATCCCGCGATATGCCCCGAGGACATACAGCGCTTTGGTCCCGACCGGGAAACGGTCGCCGGTCGAGCGCGGTTTGCCGGTCTCCTGGTCCACGTCGTCGGAAAAGACGAACGGATCGAAGAGCGCGCCTCCCTCCGCTCCCGCGATCGTAAAATCCGCGCGCGCAGCCGGTTTTCCGTCGATCGCCAGTTCCAGCCGCCACGCGCCCGCAGGCAGGCCATCGTCCGCGGTCAAGGCGCTGTTCAACGTGCCGCTGGTCCCCTCGCGCCATGCCTCGGTCTTGGTGCTTACTACCTCGCCGTCAAGCAACCAGGACCGCGTCCACTGATTGCCACGCGCCATGTTGGCATAGTCGACCGACCAGTACAGCTCTTTGACGCCCTCGGGGAACAGCCGGCCTGGCTCGGCGGGCGCCCCGTCGCTGGTAGCCTTGTCGCTGAAGACGATGTCGGAGAAAGCCGGCCCCGTCTGCGCCCGGCCGCCGATCTCGATCGCTGCCTCCGCAATCGGGCGGCCGTCCACGACGAACTGGAAGCCGTAACGGCCATCAGCAAATTGCGCGTCGCTCCAGCCGATCCACCAGTTGCCGGATGCGCCGCCGCTCCAAGCGTCCTCGGGCATCCCCCAGTCCGGCTGCCGCTCGCCATCGAAGGACACCTGCACTTCCCAGGGGAGCCCGTCGGCCATGTTCTCGTAGTCGAAGAAGACGTACAGGCTGCGGCTGCCGGAGGGAAGCCGGTCGACCACCGCTGCCGGCTGCTCGGATTCGCTCACGCCTGGCGCAAAGAGCACGTTATAAAAGCGCGGCGCGCCCGTTGCGGCCGCCGCGGGCGCGGGCTGCGCCTGGTCGTTGGCCCTGCCGTAGGCAACGCCGCGGCGGGCCGCTTCGACCAAGGGCCGCGCCAGGTTGGCCGGTCGCAGCGCGTTGAGGAAGCCGCCGATCGGCACGCATGAATCCGCGTCGTCGATCCGACCATTGCGGTCCGTGTCGGCCAGGGGCCGGCAGTCGACCGTCGCGGCATCCCCGCCTGCGCCCGCGCGCGTGGGCACGCCGACCAGCGCGCCCGCTTCGTCCACCGCGGTGCCGCCGCTGTTGCCGCCGGCGATCGTGGTGTCGGTTTTGACCCAGGCCCGACCCTGAATGCCGGCGTCGCGCGTGAACCCGCTGACGACCCCGCGCGTGAAGGTCACCGTGTCGCCGCCGATTCCCGGATAGCCGAAGATATTAATCTCGTCGCCCACGTCCAGGCCGTCCGAATCGCCGAGCGGCACGAACGGCAGGTTTAGCTCGGCGGGGCGGACGGGCCGCAGATCGAGGTCATGGCTGATGCGCAAAACGGCCAGGTCCAGATCCTCATCGTCCGCGACGACAGTGGCCACATACGCGGGCTGTGGGGGCCGGTCCGACCGAACGGTCAAGGCCACGCCGAGGTGGGTCACGCCCTGGTCGGGTTCGGGGAACGCGACATGGTGGTTCGTGAGGATCAGCCCGTCGGCGGAGACGAGCGTGCCCGAACCGATGCCGATGCCCTGCATCCCGTCTTTGCCATCGAAGAGCCACCACACCTGGATCACCGCGGGCATGATCTTGAGCCGCCCCGGCTTATCCAGCGAGGCGAATGCGGCCGGCGCGGCGGCGCCGAGAAGGAGCGCGGCTATCAGGAACAGATAGAGCCAACGAGTGCTGCGTTTCATACTGGCGGTCCTTTCCGCAAGCGAGCGTTACTGGATCGTGGCGGAGTCGACGAAGCGGCGGAAGCCGTCCTCGGCTGCATCGAAAGCATCGTCCTCTGCGAGGAGCGTGAAGATGTAGGCGCGGTTGCCGTGCGCGACTGCGACGTCGAGCCCCCGCGCAACTGAAGGCATGCGCTCGACGAAGAGATCCGCCGGCTTCGCCACGTAGACGTAGCTCGCCTCAGCAGCCGGCGCGCCGTGGACCGGCGCGGCCTCAGTGACTTCGAAGAGGCGGAACGCCGTTTCGCGCTGGCCGCGCATGAGCGCCAGATTGTTCAAAGCAAGGGCCAATGTTGATGTCATCGCATCGGTTGCCGCAATCGGCAACGTGCGGACCTGGTAAGTGGTCTTGAAGGCGCCTGATTCCGGCGCGATGGCCTGGAAAGCGAGTCCTTCCGCAGGCTTGAGCAGCCAGTCCTGCGGGTACTGGAGGGTCAGGCCGGCTTCGGGGTTGCTGTACGTCGCGCGCTGGCCCTGCGCCAACGCCATCACGGCGGCGCCCAGCACGAGGGCGACCGCAAGGGTGAGGATAACGGCCCAGTTGGCCCAGCGGTCCGCTCGGCTGCGTTCAGGAAGTGCTGTCATGTGCTCTGTGCTCCTGCGTTCACGGCGAAGTGTTGTCACGGCCGGCTTAGGCTAAGTCCGCGCCGGCGAGGGTCAGGCGGTTGGAGCGGCGCATCAGATAGATCAGCGCAGCCAGCGTCACGGCGGCGACGATGGCGGCGAGCGCCAAGCCGTACCATGGGTTCGTGGTCTGCCCGCTCAGGGCTGAGCCTGAGCGCGTGAGGCTTCCCAACGCGACGGTGAACACGCCATTCAGGGTCGCGGCCAAGGCCAACCCGGCGGGCAGCCACCAAATAGGCTCCTCCTCGAACTTCGCGCGGCCGAGGAAGTAACCGGTGACGCCGCCGAAACTGGCTTGCGCCAGCGCAGTGACGACGACCTGGATCGCGACGGCCGCCAGGTTGGCGCCGCGGCTGGCCACGACGTAGTGGATGTTCAGCGCGGCGCCGAAACCAAGCCCGGCTGCAGCGCCGTAAAGGATGCCGTCGAAGCGTTCGTCAAACTCGGGCAGAAGGTACACGCTGTAGCGCACCGCCGCGTACTTGAGGAATTCCTGGACAAAGCCAACAATGAGGATTGAGCCGAGCAGGTTTACGAGGGGGCTGCTGCCCAGCCAATCCTGGACGCGAAACAGGTCGCGCAGGACGGGAATGGCCACCGCGCTGGCAAGCAGCGCGCCCAGGGCAAAGACGCCAAGCACGTAGCCCTTTGGTTCCGGTTCCAGCCGGTCCTGCGCATAGAAGAACGCCAGCCAGAGCGCAGCAGGCGTCAACGCAAGCGCGATGCCGGCGATGACCAGGCTGGCGCCCTCCAGCGCAGGCTGCGTCGCGCGCGCGAGGAGCGCGACGATGACGGCGAACGCAACCGCGGCCGCCACGTGCAGCGCTCCTGAGCGCCAGATGCCCGGCCGTTCATGGCTTAGCGTAGCCCAGTGCCTGGCGCAATAGACGCGGTTGCCGAGATGCGGCGCATCTACGGGCACGGAAACCTGGCAGACGCAGCACTCCAGTTGTTCCATGGGGACAAGCTCCTTCCAAACGGATGATGCGCGACGCCCTGCGCGCCTGGTGCATGGCGCTTGCGCTATGATTGTCTTACTATAGCAAGTAGGTCGTTTGGAGATCGTTTGCTGGAGTGGCCCACCGAAACTCATGCGCAACGGTGGGGCCGGTAGGGGGTGAGTGGGGTGGCGTCGGGCTGGGAGGCGCAGCGCAACCGTTGCAAAGGGCGGTGGGAGTGGGGACTATAGAGAAACTTGCCTCTGCTGCGACTCGCGACGCGGCAGAGGCAAGCGGTTCTGGGTGATGGGTGGCCGCGGTTGCCGGATTTAAAACCGCCAGTAACGCGCGGTTGCCATTGTCACGAGCGATATGGTCAGCAAAACCATGTCCCACCGTTCGATCGTGCGCAGATGTGGATGATACGCAGGATGAGTAGCGCTAACAGCATTTTGCCCTCCATTCAGAATCAGAGCGCCAATCCGTCCGCCACCATTCGGGATCGTTTCGGGCAGCAGCTTGAGGATGAATTGGCAGGCCAACCAGTGGACGCAAGCATCGGGTAGACGGGGAGCGTCTGCCCGATGCTTGCCTAACGCAGGATCACGGGCAGATATCCGCGCAGCGGAGGGCCGGACACACCGATAGGCGCGCTCAGGGCTGACTCGCTGCCGACAGCGGCGTAGGCCGTCACCGCGTACTGGTAGCGACCTCCCGGCCGCGCGCCGATGTCCACGTAGCCTGGCGCGAAACTGCCGCCGATCGGCGCCCACGCGCCGCCGGCCTCCGAGCGGTAGACGCGATAGCCGGCCACCCGGCGATCCGCCACTGCATCCCAGCCCAGGAAGACTACGGCGCTGCCGGGCTTCACCTGCGCCCATGGGCTTCCCGGCGCGGCGATGCCGCTAACCGTCAGCGTCCGGCCATTGTTCGCAACATCTGTCTCGGAGATGGGGAAGCCGGGGTTGACCACCACGTACAGCTCGTGCGCCGCGTCCAGCCCGGCTGGCGGCGGCGCAAGGTCGAGGGTGACGGTGACAAAGGGCGCCGGCCCCAGGCCGAATAACGCGATGATCCCGGCAGGGGCGCCTATGCCCGGTGGTCCGTCCCACGCGGCAACCACCTCCAGCGGTTGCTCGGCCGAGCCGGGCCAGTCCGCGCCTGCGTTGGCAACAGCTGCGGTCAGCCGCAGCGGATCGCCGGTCGCAGGGCCGCCGGCCGCGGACGCGTCCGCCAGGGCGAAGTCGGGCAGTGCGGCGACAGCCGCGGCGGCGATGGGCAGATCGGGCGCGGGGGAGAAAGTGGACGTGGCCGTGGCAGCGGCAGCGTCCGCTTCACCAGCCGGAATCAAGCTCTTGATCGCGGTCGCCACGGTCGCATCCAGCAGCGGGTCGTAAGCCGCGGCAGGCAACCAGTTGACGGCGCCATCCTGGGTCAGGTACTTCGGGGTCACCTGGCCGGTGGCGAAGTTGAGCGCGGCCTGCGCCAGTTCTCCCTGGCCGCCGGTCATGCCAGGTGGGTCACCGGGCTGCGCATCCGCGTCGCCGCCGTAGCCGATCCCGCGGAAGGTCACGAGCATCTGCCCGGCGGCGCCGGTGGTCAGCCGGGGCTGCTCGGCGTAGAGGGTGCGGCCGGCCGCGTCGGTCAGCTTGACCGGCCGCCAGGTGCAGGTAGCGGGTTCAGAGCAAGACACGGCTGCGGCCCAGAGGGGACGCCGGTTGCTCAGCATTTGCGTGGCGTCTTCGAAGCGGGTGAAGGCCAGGACCGGCTGGCCCGCCTTATCCACGCCCAGCGCCACCTCGGCAATGCCGGGGGGCAACTCCGCGGGGATGAAGGTTGCGCTGCCGTCCAGGAAGCGCAGTGCGATGCGGCGGGAGGCGCCGTCGGCAAGATCGACGTCGCTATCCCGCACCCAGGCGACCAGGGGCGCGCCATCGACATAGCTGACCTGCGGCAGGATATCCGTAAACGCACCCGCGCTGTCCACCGGCTGCGGCGCGGTCCAAGCGCCGTTCTCGTAGCGGGCGTAGTAGAGGCGGATGGCACGCGCCTCCGGGTTGGCCGAGAGGTTGCGCTCCCAGACGGCCATGGCCGCGCCGCCCGCGGGACAGCCTGCTTGCCAGGCGGGACAGGCTGCCAGGGCCGGGCCGCCCTCGCCCAGGCTGGGGGCGGTGAGCGGCTGCGCGGCGGACCAGGCTGCGCCGTCCCAGACAGCATAGGCGATGCGCTGCGCGCGCAGGAGATCCTCCCCGCTCAAGCCGGGGAGCTGCGCTTCGGATAGATTAGTTTCTGTCCACACAGCGACCGCGCGCTTCGGGTTCAGAAACGCGACTTGTGGCTGCGAACTGCCGAAGCCGGTGACGATGCTGCCCGTTGAGGTCCACGTGACGCCGTTGAAGAGGCTGGTCGCCAGGCTCGTCCGGGTCTGCTGCCACACGGCCATCACCGCACCGTGGCCGTTGGCCGCAAGCTGGAGGTCGAACTGGGGCGGATCAGCCGCAGCAATGCTTCCTGCCGCCTGCGCGCTCGCTGCGGCAGGACAGGCGATCGGGCCGGACAGCACCTCACAGCCGTCGAAGAGATGCTTGGGATAGGTCTTGCTGTAGGCGCACCCGGCGTAAGGCACGCAGCCCCATTT
>JALOOB010000520.1 GCA_025454635.1 Anaerolineae bacterium | reverse complement strand
TCCGAATGGCGTGAACATCCCCACCGTTTTCGGCTTCTATAACGAAGCCGTCATGTTCAATGCGCAGGGCTACGGCCAGTACGCGTACAACAACTGGATTCCCGAGGATCAGCGCGCGGACAAATGCGTCGCGTGCGGCGAGTGCGAGGCGCACTGCCCGCAGCACATCCAGATCATCGAGTGGCTGGAGACAGCCGGAGAGTACCTGGCGCTTAACTAGCGCCGGGTCTGCGCCTCACCTGCCCGTCTGCGCCTCACCTGCCCGTAGCCATGAGAAACGAACTAACACACGCAGCCGAAAATATCGCCCGATCATCCCGCCTGGTCGTGCTGACCGGCGCGGGGGTCTCCAGGGAATCCGGCATCCCCACTTTCCGGGAGGCGCAGGACGGGCTGTGGGCGCGCTTCGACCCCATGGAAATGGCCTCCGAGCGCGGCTTCCTGCGCAACCCGCAGTTGGTGTGGGAGTGGTACGAATACCGCTTCGGCATGGTCGCCGCGGCGCAGCCCAACCTCGGCCACCTCGCCATCGCCGCGCTGGAAGAACTCATCCCAAACGTCACCGTGGTCACGCAGAATATCGACGGGCTGCACCAGGCCGGCGGTTCAACCCGTGTGCTGGAGCTTCACGGCAGCATCCGGCGCTACAAGTGTTTCGGCGGCGCGCACAGGGGCTACACGCGCGACGACCTCGCGACGCAGAGCGAAAAGCCCCCGCGCTGCCCCCAATGCGGCGACCTCATGCGGCCTGACATCGTTTGGTTCGGGGAGTACCTGCCCGAACAGGTGATGCGGGATGCGTACGCGGCGTGCCTCAGGGCCGATGTTGCGCTCGTCGTTGGCACGTCCGGCGTCGTGCAGCCCGCGGCCTCCTTGCCCTACCTGGCGCAGGAGGCGGGCGCGACGGTGATTGACGTCAATCCCGAAGACGACGAGATCAGCCGCATGGCCGACATCTTCCTGCAGGGCATGGGTGGCGGCGTCCTGCCGGGCCTGGTCGAGGCGGTCAGGAGCCTGCGCCAGGGGAGAAGCTGATGGAAGCGCACCTCGAATGGCTGCTTGACGGCGAACCGTACATTCGCCCTCGAATGGCTGCTTGACGGCGAACCGTACATTCGCTACCGCACGCGCCTCGACTTGCTAGGCATGCCCGCGGACCACCCGGACGTCCGCGCCGACCGTGAGGCCATGCTCGCAGACCCCCTCATCCAAAACCTTGTTGCCGAGCTGCAGGAGTGGCCGGGGCCGGTTATCGCCAGCCACAAGTCCGCCAGGCAGCACTTCCACAAGCTCGCCTTCCTAACCGATCTCGGCCTCACCGCGCGCGACGCGGGCATGCCCCCGATCATCGAGCGCGTCACCGCGCTGCGCTCCGCCGAAGGGCCGTTCGCGCTGCATATGAATATCAGCAGCGCATACGGAGGCACGGGTCGCGACGAATTAGCGTGGGCGCTGTGCGACACGCCGCTCATCCAGTACGCGCTGCTCAAGCTGGGCCTGGGCGACGATCCGCGCGTGGCAGACGCGGGCGAATACCTGATGGCGCTGGGCCGGACGGATGAGGCGCGCGGTCTGATGGGCTGGCCGTGCGCGGTGTCGCAGTCGCTTGGCAGTTGGCGCGGGCCGGGCAAGAAGGACGATCCCTGTCCGTTCGCCAACCTCGCCATGCTCAAGATGGCCGCGCAACATCCCCTTTGGCGCGAGGCGCCGCAGACGCGCGCCGGCGCCGAGACGCTGCTCTCCCTCTGGGTCGACAGCCGGACGCGCCATCCCTACATCTTTTATATGGGCGACGACTTCCGCAAGCTTAAAGCGCCCTTCATCTGGTACGACCTGCTCCACGTCCTCGAAGTCCTGACGCAACTCCCCTGGCTGAAGGGCGATGCGCGGCTGGAGGATATGCTGTCTGTCCTGATGGGGAAGGCGAATGCGCAGGGCCGCTTTACCGCGGAATCGGTTTATCAGCCGTGGGCCGGGTGGGAGTTCGGGCAGAAGAAGGCGCCGAGCCGGTGGATCACACTGCTCGCGCACCGCCTTCTGAATAGGCGGCAGCATTCTTTGAATGACAACGCTACAACCGAGGTGCGCAATGACATCGACATTGATTCGCAACGGAACCTTGATTCTGCCTGAGGGCGAACGCCGCGGCGACATCCTGCTTGCGGATGAGAAGATTCAGAAGATCGGCGTGGGGTTGGCCGGGGAGGGGGTCGATCGGGTGGTCGACGCAGAGGGCTGCGTCGTCTTGCCTGGCGTGATCGACCCGCACACCCACATCGTGCTCGACACCGGCATCTACAAGACTGTCGACGACTGGGAGAGCGGCACGCGCACGGCCGCCTGTGGCGGCGTGACCACAGTCATCGACTTTGCGACGCAGTTTCCCGGCCAGGACGTGCGGCAGGCGCTCGCCGCGCGTCAGGCCGAGATCGGCGGGCTCGCCCAGATCGACTACGGCCTACACATGATGCTGACCGAGCTGCCCGAGGTCGACAGCGAGCTCGACCGCTGGATGGCGCAACTCCGCGCGGATGGCATGAACTCGGTCAAGGTGTACACAACTTATCGGCCCAACTACTATCAGGAGGACGACGCGCTGCTGCGCGTCTTCCGTTCGGCCGCCGCGCGCGATATGGTCGTGATGATCCACTGCGAGAACGACGCGCTCGTGACCGCGGCGCGCGAGCGGCTCGTGCGCGCGGGGAAGACGAGCCTTGCCTATCATGGCGCGGCGCGGCCGGCGCTGGCAGAGGTCGAGGCCGCGAACCGCAGCCTCTTCCTGGGCCGCGCGGCCGGCAATCCCACCATCTACATCGTCCATTGTTCGGTCAGCGATACGGTGACCGAGGTCACGAAGGCCGCGCGCGAAGGCCAGAAGGGCATCGCGGAGACCACCGCGCAGTACCTGACGCTCGACGAGCGGGTGTACACCGGGCCGCATCCCGAGTGGGGCATCATGCAGCCGCCGCTGCGCGCGCCGGAGGAAAAGGCGAAGCTCTGGGCGCAGATCGCGCGCGGCGAGATCGACACCGTCTGCACCGACCAC
>JALOOB010000519.1 GCA_025454635.1 Anaerolineae bacterium | reverse complement strand
GTCGCTCAAGAACATCCGCGAGGCGATGCGGCCCTACACGCGCTTCGTCGAGACGCAGCAGGTGGAACTGGCGGAGACGGAGAAGACGCTGCGCGGGGCAAAGGACGAGTTGCAAGGGTTGGCCGCGCGGGTCAACGGGCTATAAGCCCATCGCAGGGCGAAAAAGCACCTGCCACAGAGGTCGCAGAGATCCCAAGAGCCTCCTCTGCTACCTCGGAGTCCTCTGTGGCTTAAACGTTCTCACTTTGCGGCGCGTACAGTCGCAGCGAAGGCGTCCATGAGGACTCCGACCTCCCCGACCTGCAGCGCATCTACGATGCTTCGCCGGAGGTGTTCCAGCGCTTGCTGCGCGCGCCCGCCGCGCCCGACCAGGCCGCGCGGGATTTTGTCGACGCGCTGCAGTCGCCGGGACGGTTTCAGTTCGGCGTGCTCTATGCCGACAACTTGATCGGCGTCGTAGACTGCAAGCTGGACGACGAGGCGGAAGGGGTCGCGCGCATCGGTATGATCCTGCTCCCGCCGCCGTATAACGACCCGGAGATCACGGGGCTGACGCTGCGCGTGGTGGAACGGTGGCTGATGACCGAGTACGGGGTGCGGCGGATCGAGGCGGGCGCGCTCGCGCATGAGCCAGGCGAGATCGCGTTCTGGGAGGGGCAGGGGTACGCGCTGACGGGCGCGCAGTATCGCCGCGACCTGCCTGGCTATGCGCCGCGGTTTCTCGTCCTGGCGAAAGACGTCTGACTGCGGTCGAGCCGCGGTGTCACGCGCGGCCCATCACGGCGCGTGAGACATCAGCGGAGCAACAGCGGGAGGAACAGCCGCTTGTCGCCCGCAGGCGGAAGCGGCGTCCCCGTCGCAATTGGGGTGGGGGTAGCGGTGGCGGTGACGGTCTGCAATCCAGCATCGATCGTGGTGATGCTGATCAAGTTGCTGGCGAAGGTGTAGACCTTGGTGAAGCCCTTGTCGGCGCCCGAAGGGTTAATGTCGCTGTCGAGTTGGTCGCCGGCCGCGGCATTGTCGAGCGGCGAGAATTGGTCCGCGGGCGAAAGCGGCACCACGCGCACCCGATAATCGCCCGGCGTCGGCGCAATGAGCGTGTAGTTGCCGTTGCCGTTGGTCACCTTCTGGTCAATCAGTTGCGTCTTTGTGCTGTTCCACAGCTGCACCGTGACGCCGGCCAGACCCGGCTCGCCCGCGTCCTGTCGTCCGTCCTTGTCCAGGTCGTGCCACACAAAATTGCCGACGTTGATGGGCGTGGGAGTGCGGGTGGGGGTGGGCGTCCGGAAAATTATCACTCCGGCGTCAATCGTGGTGATGCTGATCAGGTTGCTGGCGAACGTGTAGACGTTGGTGAAGCCTTTGTCGGCGCCCGAAGGGTTGATGTCGCTGTCGAGTTGGTCGCCGGCCGCGGCATTGTCGAGCGGCGAGAATTGGTCACTGAACCCGGGCAGTATGACACGCACGCGATAATCGCCCGGCGTCGGCGCAATGAGCGTGTAGTTGCCGTTCGCATTGGTGGTTTTCTGATCAATCAGTTGCGTCTTGGCGCTGTTCCACAACTGCACCGTGACGCCGGCCAGACCCGGCTCGCCCGCGTCCTGTCGTCCATCCTTATCCAGATCGTCCCACACAAAATTGCCGACGTTGATGGGCGTAGGAGTGCGGGTAGGCGTGGGCGAGAGCACCGGCGCCTGCGCCACAACCTGCGGCGTGAAGATCCAGAGGCCGCTCATCGCAAAGATCGCGACGAGCATCAGCAGAAGCCGGGAAGGTGCGACCATAGTTGACGCTCCGAGACGCGGATGAACTTCATCTTCGGGCATGATATGGGAGATCGAAAACCTTCAATCGTAAGACCACCGACACTGTGTCGAACTTCTCGAACGCCGACCGATGGGGTCAGGTTAGTTGAGTAAAAAGCCTTTCCTGCTCGTTCTCGCCCTCGTTACCCTTCTTGCGGTCGCGGCGGGCCTACGGCTGTGGCGATTGCCTGCGCTGCCGCCCGGCCTGTGGTACGACGAGGCGGTCAACGGCGTCGACGCGCGCATGATGCTGGCCGGCCAGCCGCTTCCCCTCTACTTCCCTGCCAACGGTGGCCGCGAGCCGCTGTTCATCTACCTGCAGACGCTCAGCGTGGCGCTGCTCGGGCCGTCGGCGTTCAGCCTGCGCCTGGTTTCCGCCTTCCGTTCCTCGATCCGCGCTGGGTCGCGCTGCTCGCTGCGGCGGCGCTTGCAGTCACGTTCTGGCACGTGAGCATCAGCCGGCTGGGGTTGCGCGCGGTGCTGCTGCCGCTGACCAGCGCGCTGGCGATGCTGGCCTTCTGGCAGGGCTGGACCGGCCGCAAGCCGCGCGCCTTCGCCTGGGCCGGCTTCTGGTTCGGGCTGAACCTCTACACCTACACCGCCGCGCGCGTTCTGCCGCTGGTTCCTGCGCTCTTCGTCGTGACGGAACTGCTGCTCGCGCGCCGAAACGGCGCCGCGGGCGACTGGCGCCGCCGGTGGCGCGGGCTGGCGCTCGCGCTGCTGGTCGGGGCGGTCGTGACGATCCCGCTGGCGGTCGAACTGGTCCGACACCCCGACCTCGTCCTCGGCCGCGTGGGCGACGTGGCCGTCGTGGAGGGCGCGCAGGGCGGGGGGATGCTCTCCTCTGCGGGGCGAAACGCCGTCCTGGCGCTGCGAGCCTTCTACGACCAGGGCGATTTGAATGTCCGGCACAACCTGCCCGGCCGGCCCGCGACCGACCCGCTCACCGCGCTGCTGTTCACCGTGGGGGTCGGGTACGCGCTGCTGAGGCTGCGCGACCCGCGCGCTCGGCTCCTGCTGATCTGGTTCGGCGTCATGCTGCTGCCGTCGATTTTGAGCGGCGAGGCGCCGCACTACCTCCGCGCGGCAGGCGCGCTGCCGCCGTTTGCGCTGCTTGTTGGCTTCGGAGGCGCGGCGCTCGCCGGTCTTGCTCCGCACCGCGCGCGGCCGGTTCTGCTGCCGGCGCTCGTCGCGTTGGTGTTGATTGTGGGCGGCGCGCTGACCGCGCGCGACTATTTCGGGCGGTGGGCCAGCGACCCGGGGCTGCGCGCGGCGTTCACTGCTGACGCGCAAGAGGCGGCGCAAGCGGCCAACGCGGGCGCTTCACCGGTCTTGCCCCAGGCGCTGTACCGCACGCCGAACATGGCCTATGCGACCGGCGCGATCGAGGAAAGACTGGAGGCGGGGACGCGACCGGCCGGAGAGGCGCGCTGGCGGCTGGATGGCGCGGGCGAGGGCCGCCGCGCAGCATTGGTCGATGCGGCGGGCGCGGCGGTCGGGCCGGAGGTGCCGCTCGACTTGCGTTTCGGCGTTTCGCCAACGGGCTGAGGCTGGTCGGGTACGATGCGCCCGCGGCGCCGGTCGACGCGTCCGACCCGCTCACGCTCACCCTTTACTGGCAGGCGGATCCTAATGCGGACGCGGCGGCGTTGGCGCCGGTCGAGGTGTTCGCGCACCTGGCCGCGGACGGCGCGATCCGCGCGACGGCGAACGGCGTGTTTCGCGAAAATTACCGGCTCGCGTGGCCGCCGCTGCGCGGGCTGATCGTGGATCAGCGGGCGTTTGCGCTTCCGCCGGACCTGCC
>JALOOB010000214.1 GCA_025454635.1 Anaerolineae bacterium | reverse complement strand
CATCATGTGTATATTGTCGCTATGCGCACCAAAAACACCCAGTTCTCCGGGCTGTTCCTCGTGCCGGTCCTCCTCATAATGTTCGTCCTGGCGCCCACTGCGCAAGCAGCGGGTCATGCCGCGCCCCCGCCGCCTGGCGGGAAGCACGTCGTGCGCGCTGGCGACACCCTTTGGGATATCGCCAACAGGTACGGACTGACCGTTGCTCAAGTAACAGCCGCGAACCCTGGCGTCAGCCCCGACACCCTCCACGTCGGGCAGACTCTCACGATCCCCTCCAAGACGTCCTCCGTCCCAAGCGCCACTTCCGGTGGCGGAGCCGCCGCAGGTGGCATCTACACGGTTAAGCCCAACGATACATTGTGGGACATTGCGTCCCGACACGATCTGTTTGTCAATGACCTGATCTCGGCCAATCCCGGCGTGGATCCGCAGCGGTTGATGGCCGGTCAGACCCTCCTCATCCCAGGCGCGCTCACGACAGGAGCCAACGCAAAGGCGATTCGCGCGGCCGAGCCGGTGTCAGCGAAGTACACCGTGCGGCCGGACGACACGCTCTGGGACATCGCAGCCAACTACGGACTGTCCGTCAACGATGTGCTCGCCGCCAATCCCGGGGTGGATCCCCGACGCATGATGGTCGGCCAACAGTTGACGATCCCTGGCATCTCGCAGCAGGCGCTGGCGACGATGCTGACCGCGCCCCCGCCCGCCGCGGAGGCCGCGCCGATCCCCGTCGTCGAGGCCCCGCCGGTTGACCCGAATGCGCCCCCGGCCGACCCGAACGCGCCACCGGCTGACCCGAATGCGCCGCCGGTTGACCCGAATGCGCCGCCGCCCGCGGCAGAGCAAGCCGCGCCCCCCGCGCCCGATATCAACCCGATGGCGCTGGACATGTTCAACAAAATCAACGAGAAGCGCGCGGCCGCGGGGCGACCGCTGCTGACATGGAACGCGCAACTGGCGGCTGCGGCGCAGGCCCATGCGGACGATTGCGCCGCGCGCAACCGCGGCAGCCACGTCGGGTCGGACGGGACGCGGCTGGTGAACCGGCTGCAGCGGATCGGCTACCCGTACCAGTGGCACGGCGAAAACTGGGCCAATGCGCGCAGCGTGGACCGGGCGATGGAGATGTGGTGGAACGAGCCGCCCGGCGCAGATCCGCACGTGCAGAACATCCTCGCGGGACGCGCGACGGAGATCGGCGTCGGCGTGGCGCTCGGCGCATGGGGGTATTACTTCATCGCCGACTTCGGCAGCCGGTAAGCCCGGCAGCCGACAAAGGGTAATTCAACGCAGATGACGCAGATGGGGCGGATTGACAAGATTCTTCAAAGCGATCATGTTGATCTTTCTCCATCTGCGTCATCTGCGTTTCATTCGAGATCATTGCAGGGAGGCAGCCATCTATGAAGATCATCGACCTCACGATCCCGCTCGGCATCGGCACGCCGGCCTGGCCCACGTATGAGCCGCTGCAGGTGAAGTACTTCAAGCGGCTGGCGCCGAACGGCGCGAACGGGCAACTGCTCACCCACTCGAACCACCTCGGCACCCATCTCGACGGCGAGATCCACTTCTTCACCGCAGGCAAGGACATTGCCAGCCTCGAAATGGACTTCCTTGTCGGCCCCGCGGCGATCGTGGACCTCTCGGACATCTGCGGCGACTATGACATCTACACGTCGCAAATGATCGAGGAGCGGGTGGAAGTGCGGCAGGGCGATATCCTGCTGATCCACACCGGCTACCATCATTTCGGATGGGACCAGCCGTACGCGGACGAGATCCGCTACATGGTGAAGCACCCGGGGCCGGACCGCGAGTTCTCGTTGTGGGCGAAGCAGAAGGGGATCAAGTGGATCGGCGTGGACTGCGGCAGCGCGGACCACCCGATGAACACGATCATCCGCCAGTGGATGCCGCGGCAGGCGAAAGAGGCCGATGCGCACTTCGTGAAGAAGTATGGCGAGACGCTGGCCGAGCGCTTCGACGACACAAAGTACCAACTCATGCACATCGAGATGTTCCCCGATCACATCATTCACGCGGAGTGCATCGGCGGGGAGATCGACCTGCTGCTGAACCGGCGGGTGACGGTCGGCTTCTTCCCGTGGCGCTTTGTGGACGGGGAGAGCAGCATCGGGCGGTGCGTGGCATTCGTGGATGATGCGGAGTATGCGGAGCTGATGGCGAAGAAGGCTGCGCTCAAGGCCACGAAGTTCGGGGATGCGTACGATCCGGCCCACGTCGCGAACATCGAACGCAATTCGGCCGCGTAGTAGCGAACGATTCTTTCAACACAAAGACACAAAGGCACAACATATTCTCAGGCGCCCATTGTGTCTTTGTGTTGAGCTAAATGAGTGAGCGTCAAAATGCAACGATTTACCGCGGCGTGCGCGCAATACGCAGTCGCGCCAATGGACGTCGAAGAGAACTTGCGGCGCGCCGTGGAGTGGGTGCGGCGCGCGTTTGACGAGTCTGGCGCGCAGTTGATCGTGCTGCCGGAGACCGCTACGACCGGCTTCACGCCAAACGTGGGGCCGGAAGGGCTGTGGGACACAGTGAGCGAACTGCCCGGCGCGCACTCCGAGCCACTTCAGCGCGTCTGCCAGGAGCTTGGCGTGTTTCTTTGTTACGGCGCGTACGAGCGGGCGCCAGGCGAGCCGCGCGGCACGGTCTACAACTCGGCCGCGTTGCTCGGCCCGAACGGCGATGTGCTGGGCGTGTACCGAAAGACACATCTGTTTCCGACGGAGCGCCGCGCGAACGACGGCTGGTCTACGCCCGGGACCCAACCTTGCGTAGTCCATACGCCGCTGGCGAGTATCGGGATGACCATCTGCTACGACGGCGACTTTCCCGAGCTGTTCCGCGCGGAGGCGCTGCTGGGCGCGGAGGTGATCCTGCGGCCGAGCGCGCTGCTCCGCTCCTTCGAGATCTGGGAGCTGACGAACCGCGCCCGCGCTTATGACAACCACGTCTATATGGTGGCGTGCAACGCGGTGGGGCCGGACGCGGGGAACAACTACTACTTCGGACACAGCATGATCGTTGATCCGATCAGCCGCAAGCTGGCGCAGGGTCGAGGCACGGAAGAGGTGATTTTCGCGGAGCTCGACCCCGACCCCATTAAGCGCATCACCTATGGTTCTGCGTCGCCGATGATCTTCGACCACTTGCGAGACAGGAACCTCGAAGCGTATCGCGGCATCCTGCAACCGGGCCGCAGCCGGTTCGAGCCGGCAAAGTAGGTTTTGCCCAGAGGTCACAGAGGACGCAGAGACCGCCGTAGGCGTCCGAGTTCCTGGTGATCTCCGTGGCAGGAGCCGTTCCGACCCTGACGCGCGAAGACGTTAAGGATTCGTATAGCGGGCGTCGTGCAACGGCGCTGACTTTATGTTAGCATCTGACGCGAGAAGGAGGTTTGCGCCCATTTTGCGGGACTCGGGCAATCCCGGAACACGGTCCATCGTTTCCTTTTGCAGTTTCAATCCCATCCCAAAGGAGAACGTCCTCATGGCCGTAAAAGCTGTCCCAACGGAAACGGGGAAGGTCCTCGGCTATCTGCCCGAGGATAGGCCCCCTGTAGGCGCTATGCTGAGCCTGGGTTTTCAGCAGGTGCTCACCATGTTCCCGGCAACCGTCCTCGTTGCCCTCCTCACGAAGTTCGACGTCGGCGTGACGCTCTTTACGAGCGGCCTTGGCACCATTATCGCCTTGCTCGTCACGAAGCGGCGCATTCCGCTCTACTACGGCTCCAGCTTCAGCTATATCGCGGTTATCATCACTGTCATGGCCACCTACGCGGGCGGCTGTTTCAACGATCCCACCACCACCTATTGCGCCGAGGGCGTTCGCATCGCGCAGGTCGGCATTATCGGCACTGCCGTTATCGAGGTCCTGATCGGCCTCCTGATCATGGCTGTCGGCAAGGCTGCGCTGGACAAGATACTCCCGCCCATTATCACGGGCACCGTCGCCATCGTCATCGGCGTGGCGCTGTCCGGCGCGGCGCTGAGCCAGGCGGGCGGCACCGCGGTCGGCGCGCCGGCGGACTTCCAGTGGCGGTTTTGGGCCGTCGGGGGGATCACGCTGCTTGCGACCATCGTCTTTTCCGTCTATCTCCAGGGGCGCGGGCTGCTGGGCATGCTGCCGATTCTGCTCGGCGCGATCGTCGGCTACGTGGTCGCGCTCCCGTTCGGCCTGATCCAGTTCGGCGCGGCGCCGGCCGAGCGGCTGGGCTATATCAAGTACTTTGCGGATGTGACCAGCGCGCCGCTGTTCCGGGTGCCGCCCATCACGTTCCCTGACTTCGCCAACCCGAATGCCTGGGCGGTGATCTTCAGCATCGCGCTGATCTGCATCGCGACGATCCCCGAATCCACGGCGCACCTGTACCAGATGAGCCTGTACATCGACCAACTGGCGAAGGACCTGGGGCGCAAGCCGAAGGAGATCAAGAACCTGATCGGCCTGAACCTCGTCGGCGACGGCTCGCAGGACTTCGTCGCGGGCTTGTTCGGCGGCGCCGCGGGCACCAACTACGGCGAGAACAACTCGCTGATGGCGATTACGCGCAACTACTCGGTTCCGGTGTTGATGACGGCCGGCGTGATCGCGATCCTGCTCGCGTTCATCGGCATCCTGGCCGCGCTGGTCGGGACGGTGCCGATCGCGGTGGTCGGCGGCCTGTCGATCTACCTGTTCGGCGTCATCGGCATGCAGGGCGTCGCGCTGCTTCAGAGCGAGCGCGTCAACCTGTTCGAGCCGCGCAACCTGGCAATCGGCGCGGTCATCCTGGTGCTGGGCATCGGCGGGAACCTGGCGCTGCCGAACGGGCTGTTCCCGTTCAAGGTGCCGGTGCTCTTCCCGAACGGCATCCCGGCCATCGTGCTGTCCGCGATCGTCGGCATCCTGTTGAACCTGTTGTTCGTGATCCTGCCGCCGTCCAAGTTCGGCGTGAAGGAACGCAGCAACCTGGACTTCTAGCTGTCAGCATTTGAGGCGGAAGACGGCTCGCACCGGGCCGCCTTCCGCCACATATCGAGGTGAGCAACGTTGCAACCGTTTGACTACATTATCCCAAAAGACATGGAGGAGGCCAGCGCGCTCCTTGCGGCTGGCAACGGGTCCGTGCGCGCGTTACAGGGCGGCACGGACCTTATTATTCGCATCCGGGGTGGCTTTGTCCGTCCCGAACGGGTCATCGATCTCAAGGGGCTGCCGGGGATGCGGGAGATTCGCACCAGCCCGGACGGCTGGCTGATGATCGGCGCGGCCTGCTCAATGAACCAGGTGGGGCTGCATCCAACGGTCTGCGAGCGCTACGATGTATTGGCGGCGGGGGCAAACTCGGTCGCGTCGTATCAACTCCGCAACCGCGCGACGGTCGGGGGCAACCTGTGCAATGCCAGCCCCGCCGCGGACACCGCGCCGGCGCTGCTGTGCCTCGATGCGGTCGTCGAAGTTTACGGCCCGTCGGGTGCGCGGCGCATCCCGGTCAACGAGTTTTTCACCGGGCCGGGCCGCACGGCCATGCAGCGCGGCGAATTTCTGACGAGCATACACCTGCCCCCACCTGCCGGCCCATCTCACGGCGTGTACAACAAGCTGGGACGGACGAAGATCGGGGACATTTCCATGGTGAGCGTGGCGGTCAACTGCCGGCAGGCGGTCGAAGGGCCCGTCTGGCGGATCGCCATCGGCGCGGCGGGGCCGACCCCGCTGCGCGCGCCCGAAGCCGAGGCCAGCCTCGCGCAAGACACGTCGCCGGAAGGCGTTGCCCGCGCGGCCGAGCTCACGGCTGCGGCGGCCCGCCCCATCGACGACATTCGCGGCAGCGCCGCGTACCGCCGCGCAATGGTGCGCGTGCTCTCTCGCCGCGGCATCGAGTCGGTGCTTGCGGCATTTCAGGCTGCCCCCCCAGCCTCCCCCGCGGGAGGTCTTGCATGAACCATCGAATTCATTTGACCGTTAATGGCGAACGCTATGACATTGATGTGCCGTCGCACTTCACGCTGCTGCGCGTGCTGCGCGAGCAGTTGGTGCTGACGGGCGTGAAGAACGGCTGCGAGGCCGGTGAGTGCGGCGCGTGCGCCGTGCTGATGAACGGGGAGCCGGTCAACTCGTGCATGGTGCTCGCGCCCGAGGCTGACGGCGCGGAGATCACGACGATCGAGGGGCTGGCGCACGACCAG
>JALOOB010000518.1 GCA_025454635.1 Anaerolineae bacterium | reverse complement strand
GCCGGAGGTCAGGTCGATGGAGTAGTTCTGCTCGACCGCGATGGTGCTGGCCGCGTAGTCGTGGCCCTCCGCGCCGAGCGAGGTGCCGTGGAACAGCGCTGCGACGCCGATGCCGCGGCGGATGTCGCCGGTCTGGGCTCCGTACTCGCGGCGCTTGCGGTCCCAGTCGCTCTGCCGGCGCACCGTCAGCAGGCAGTCCGTCAAGCCCACCGACTCCGTGAGCGTCTGCCCGTGCGGCGTCTCGTCGCCGACGCGCAGGCAGTTCTTCAGCCGGAAGTCCATCGGGTCCATACCCACTTCCGCGCCGTTGTCGGTGTAGACGCAGGTGATGTCGACGTCGCAGGCGTCATACCGGTACGCGCCCATCGCGTGGATGCTCGCGCGCCACGCGGTGAAGGGGCTCTCCGACGCGTACGCGCCGGAGTCTAGCAGGCCGTCGAATTTGCACGCGCGGAGCGTGCCGTCGCGGTCCGCGCCACAGGCTTTCTTCGCGGCCGAACACCATGCGCACCGGGCGGCCCGCCTTCAGCGCCAGCTTCGCCACCTGGGCGGACGTCTCGTAGATCTGGTCGTCCTTCCCGCCGAATGATCCCCCCACCGGGGGTTGGATGATGCGCACGAGGTTGTGCGGCAGGTCGAGCACGAGCGCGAGGTTGCCCTGGTTCACAAACGGGCTCTGGTTCGGCGCGTAGACGACCACGCCGCCCTCGCGTGTCGGGATCGCCAGCGCGCCCTCCGGCTCGATGTAGGCGTGTTCCTGCGGCACGACGGAATACTTCTCTTCGAGCTTGACTTCGCACTTCGCCCACTCGGCCAGCGGGTCGCCTTTCCTCACGATGAGCGAGTCGAGGAAGTTCGGGTGCTTGCCGTCCGGGCGGTCCGGCCCGACCTGCGGCGCGCCGGGCAGCAGGCTCTGTTCGGGGTCGAACAGGCCGGGCAGCGGCTCCAACTCGCAGATGATCGCCTCGACGCCCTTGATCGCCGCCTCCGGCGTCTCCGCTGCGACCGCGGCGATGGCCTCGCCCACGTAGCGCACCTTCTGGTGCGCGAGCATATACTTGTCTTTGACCGGGAAGCCGTACAGGCCGTTCTCGAAGTAATCTTCGCTCGTGATCACCGCGCAGACGCCGGGAACGGCCAGCGCGGGGGTCACGTCGAGACGGACGATCCGCGCGTGCGGCACTTCTGCGCGCAGGCAGCGCGCGTGCAGCATGCCGGGCAGCTTGCGGTCGCCCACATACTTCGCGCGCCCGGTCACCTTCTCAACCGCGTCGACCCGCCGCGCCGGCTTGCCGATGTATCGCAATTCAGGCATGTCATTTGCTCCTAAATGCTCGGCTAAACCACTAAGGAACAAAGAACACAAAGGCGCACAAAGAACTTCGTGAAACTTCGTGTCTTTGGTTCCTGGTGGTTACTTGCCCGTTTGCCGACCGACGGCGGTCGCTTCGATGGCGTCGACGATTTGCTGATAACCGGTGCACCGGCAGAGGTTGCCCGCCAGCGCGGCGCGAATCTCCGCGCGCGTCGGGTTCGGGCTGTGGAGCAGCAGCGCTTCGCCTGCCATCACCATGCCCGGAATGCAGATGCCGCACTGCACCGCGCCGTAGGTGATGAAGTTCTCCTGCATGTCGTTGATGCCGCCATCCGCGCCCTCACCGTGGACGCCCTCGATGGTGATGACCTCGCTGCCGCCGGCCTGCGGCGCAAGCACGAGGCAGCTATTCACCAGCCGCCCGTCCATAATCACCGCGCACGCGCCACACTCTCCGACCGAGCACCCCTCTTTGGAGCCGGTCAGCCCCATGTAGTCGCGGAGCAGGGTCAGGAGTGAAATATCGGGCGGCGCTTCCACCGCGACCGGCTTCCCGTTGCACGTAAACTCAATTAGCACTTGCGCCTCCTTCAACCCAACAGCGCGCGGCGCAAGGTTCGCTCGGCCAGCGCGGCAATCGCCACTTCCTTATACTCGGTCGACCACCGGCGGCCGGTGACTTCGAGCATCAACCCGGCCGTCTTCTCGCCGGCCGCGGCAAGCAGCGCATCGGTCGGCGCCTGGCCGAGCAGCATTTCCTCCACCGCGACAAACCGCCGCGGCGTCGGCATGGCTGCGCCCGGCACGAGCCGCGCATAATCCACGCAGCCGCGCGCATCCACCCGACCCGCGGCCGCCATGCTCAGGCGGGAGATGGCTTGCGCGTTGCGCCGGCCGAGCTTGGTGAATGCCTGCTTAGAGCCAGCGGGCGGCACGGGGAAGGTGAAATGCGTGAGCAGTTCGCCGGGCCGGATCGCGGGGCGTCAATGCAGACGAGCGGCGGTACCCCGTCCGCGCACGCGGCCGCGTTGATCGTGTTCCCGCCGATGGTGCCCGCGTTGCGGATGGCCGGCCCGCCGACGGTGAGTGCGGCTTCGACGAGGCACGGCGCGTGCTGCCGGATGGCTTCGCTCTCCGCCACCTCCGAGAAGCTGGCCGACGCGCCGATATATACCTCGTCCCCGCGCTGTTCGATCAGCTTCATTTCGGGCACGCGCGTCAGGTCGACCACGCGGTCGAAGTTCGGCTTCTGATGCCGGATCAGCACCAGCAGATCGGTGCCACCGGCAACGGGCCGGCTCGCGTACCGTGGATCGTTCATCAACTCCACCGCCTGATCCACGGACAGGGCTCTTACATAGTCAAATCGCGGCATACTCTTGTCCTAT
>JALOOB010000213.1 GCA_025454635.1 Anaerolineae bacterium | reverse complement strand
GCGGGCGCGGCCGTTTGGGTGGGAGTGGCGTCGAGGACCAGCAGCGTGCGGGCGCCGGCGCCGTTGGACGGCAACTGCGGCGCGAGCGCGCGGTGGGTGAGGATCAAGCGCGCGCCGGAATCTGCCAGCATGTAGGCGATGCGCTCGGCGGGATACGTGGGATCGAGCGGGAGATAGGCCGCGCCCGTCTTGAACGCCCCGAGGATGGCCGCAACCATGTCGAAGGAGCGGTCCAGGTAAAGCGCGACGAGGTCGCCGCGGTGCGCGCCGTGGCCGCGCAGCAGCGCGGCGACCTCCGTGGCGCGCGCGTCGAGCGCGGCATAGGTGAGGGTGGCGTCCCCGTGCGCCAGGGCGATGGCGTCGGGCGACCGGGCGGCAAACGCGGCGACCCTCTCGTGGATCGGGAGGAGGTCTTCCGCGGCGGACATTTCGCCGCGCGTCCAGCCGGCGAGGAGCGCCCGTTCCGGTGCGGTGAGCATCGGCAGATCGCGGACGCCCGTATCGGCATCCGCGGCGGCCGCGTCCAGCAGCGTCGCGAGGTGTCCGAGGAAGCGCTCCATGCGCGGGCGGTCGAAGAGGTCGGCGCTGTACTTGAGGAAGCCGGACAGACCGGCGGCATCCTCGGAGACGGACAGGAACAGGTCGTAGGTCGCGATCCCGGTGTCGGCATGGAGCGGCTCGATGCGCAGGCCAGCCGATTCGAGCGGCGCGAGGACAGGCCCGGCGCCTGCGTTCTCGAGCGCAAACGCGGCCTGGAAAAGGGGCGCGTGGTCGAGGTCGCGCTGCGGGTTCAGCGCCTCAACGACCTTCTCGAAGGGCGCGTCGGCGTGGGCGAACGCTTCGAGCGCGGCGCGTCGGGTGCGCGCGAGCAGGTCGCGGAAGGATGGGTTGCCGCGGAGGTCGCCGCGGAGGACGAGCGAGTTTGCGAAAAAGCCGACGACGGGCTCAAGCTCGACCCGGTTGCGGCCCGCGACTGCCGCGCCGACGGCGATATCGTCCTGACCGGAGTGGCGGGCCAGGAGGAGTTGGTAGGCCGCGAGCAGGACCATGTAGAGCGTCGCGCCCTCGGAGCGCGCCAGCGCGCGGAGGCGAGCGGTCAGCTCGGCGGGCAGGGTGAACGGCAGGGTCGCGCCGCGCATCAGGCGGCCGACGGGGCGCGGGCGGTCCGCGGGCAGTTCGAGCAGCGGGGGCAGGCCGGCAAGCTGTTGCGTCCAGTAGGCAAGCTGGCGGTCGAGCGGAGAGAGGCCGTCGGCCCCGGCAGCCACGAGCGCGGTGCGCTGCCAGCGCGCAAAATCTGCGTAGTGGAGCCCGCGGGGATCGAGCGGCTCGGGCGGGTCACCGTTCAGGCGGCGCGCATAGGCTTCGGTCAAGTCGCGCGCGAGCAGAGCAATCGACCAGCCATCGGCAATCGAATGGTGGAGGGTCAGCAGGAGGACGCGCTCGTCGGGCGCGACGCTCAGGAGGCGCACGCGGATGAGCGGGCCGCGCTCCAGGTCGAAGGGGCGGGCGGCTTCTTCGGCCACCGCCGCGTCGAGCGAGCCGGGGAGATCTCCGACTGCTACCGGCGCCCGGAAGGTTGCGGGCGGGGCAATGACCTGAGCGGGCGGCAGCCCGTCGCGGAAGGTCACGCGGAGCGCGTCATGCCGGGCGACGACGTCGTCGAACGCGGCCGTCAGCGCGGGGAGGTCGAGCGGGCCGGTGATGCGCAGCGCGACGGGCAGGTTAAGGCCGGCCGCGCCCTCGTGGAGCCGGTCAAGGAACCACAACCGCTCCTGGCCGAAGGAGAGGGGCGCGACCTCCTCGCGCGTTTCGTCGCGGCCGTCGAGCGGCGCCACCGGCGGCAGGGGGGATTGCGCACCCTCAGCCAACGCCGCGTCGACCGCGCGCGCGAGTCCGGCGGGCGTCGGCGCGTCGAAGAGCGCTAGGAGCGGAAGCTCGACGCCGAAGACGGCGCGGAGGCGAGAGATTGCGCGCGTCGCGAGCAGCGAGTGGCCGCCGAGGTCGAAGAAGTTGTCCTGGCGGCCGACGCGCTCGACGCCGAGCAGGTCGCCCCACATCTGCGCGATCAGCTGCTCCGCGGGCGAAGCAGGCGCGTCTCCCACGGCGGGTGCGGTCGCGTCGCCGGCGCGCTCCGCGGCGAGGGCGGCGAGCGCGCGGCGGTCGATCTTGCCGATCGGAGTGAGCGGCAGGGAATCGAGCGTGATGAAGCGCTGCGGAACCATGTAGGCGGGCAGCGAGGCGGCGAGTGCCTGGCGGAGCGCTGCGGGGCTGCGCAGGCCCGCAGCGGCCACGACAAATGCCACGAGACGGCCATCCGCGTAGACGACGGCCGCATCGCGCACGGATGGCTGGAGGGCGAGCGCCCTTTCGATCTCCTCCAGCTCGACGCGGAACCCGCGCACCTTCACCTGATGGTCGACGCGGCCGAGAAATTCGATATCGCCGTTGGGGAGGCGGCGGCCGCGGTCGCCGGTGCGGAACAGGCGTGACGGAAGGGCTCCGCTTCCGTCAGGTTGCGCGAACGGGTCGGGCACGAAACGTTCCGCGGTTGCGTCCGGTTGACCAAAGTAACCACGCGCGACGCCTACGCCGCCGATGCAGATTTCCCCGGCCGCGCCGGGGGGGACCGGCTGCAGACCGCTGTCGAGCAGATAGACGCGCGCGTTGGCGATGGGCCGGCCGATGGGGACGTTGCGCTGCGGATCGGGCAGGACGCCGGATGCTTCCCAGATGGTGGCGATAACGGTCGCCTCGGTGGGGCCGTATCCGTTCAGCCAGCGCACCGTCCGTGGCGTGTGCTCGCGCCAGAGCGTGAGGCGGTCCGGCGCGATCTTCTCTCCGCCGACAAAGACGAGGCGCACGGAGTCCGGCAGGCGCTCGCCGCGGCTCAACTCGTAGGCCCACTCGTGCCAGAACGCGGTTGGCGGATCGAGGACGGTCAGACGCTCTTCCTCGATCAGCCGGCGCAACTCGTGGCCGGCGGAGATGGGCGCATTCGGACGCAGGACGACGGTCGCGCCGCTGATGAGCGCGGGGAAGATCTCCTCGATTGCGGTGTCGAAGCTGAGGCTGGCGAACTGGAGATAGCGGTCGCCGGGGGCGAGCGCGAGGCGTCGGGCGCATTCGACCGAGTGATTCACCGCGGAGCGATGCTCGACGCAGACGCCGCGGGGCGCACCGGTGGAGCCTGATGTGTAGATGAGATACGCGAGATTGGCGGGCGTCGCGAGCGCGGGCGGGTTGTCTGGCGGCGGAGCGCCGAAGAGCGTCACCGATGGCAGCGGCAGCACGGGGATGCCCGGCGTCTGCGCAAGCGCGGCGCGCGCAGCCGAGCCTTCATCGTCCGAAAGGTGAGACTGGACGAGCGCAGCGGCGGCCCCGCAGTCGCGGAGCATGTAGGCGATGCGCGCGGCAGGAAGCGCGGGGTCGACGGGCAGCCATGCGCCGCCGGCTTTGAGCGTGGCGAGCATGGCCGTGACTGCTTCGAGCGACCGATGCGCGAGCAGCGCGACGATCGATTCAGGCCCAACGCCGGCCGCGCGCAACTGGAGCGCGAGGGCATTGGCCAGGGCGTTAAGCTGCGCGTAGGTCAGGTCGATCCCGCCACCGCATAGTGCGACCGCGTCGGGAGTGGCGGCGGCCTGCGCCTCGAACAACTCGTGGAGGCAAGCGCCGGCGGGGTAATCGGCTTCGGTCTGGTTCCAGCCGAACGTCTCGCCTGCGAAATCAGCGGCGGATAGGACGGGGAGCCGCCACACGGGCGTCTTGGGCGCGGCGAGCGCGGCTGCCATGAGCGCGGCGTAGCCGTCGAGCAGGCGCCGGATCGTGGCCGCCTCGAATAGCGCTGTGTCGTAGCTGACCGACAGGGACAGGGCGTCGCCCGTTTCGCGGACGGCCAGCGTCAGGTCGAAGTTCTCGATGCCGGGATCGAAGTCCATGGGCTCCACGCGCAGGCCGGGAAGCGGCGGGATAGCAAGCGGCGCGTTCTGGAGCAGGAACATGACCTGGAACACGGGTGACTGGCTCGTGTCTCGCTCGGGCGCAAGCGCGTCGACGACAGCCTCGAACGGCGCGTCCGCGTGCGCGAACGCGGCCAGCGCGGCCGCGCGGACGCGCGCCAGCAGTTCGACGAAGGTGGGCGCGCCGCTCAAGTCGCCGCGAACGACGACTGTGTTGACGAAGAAGCCGATGAGGTTCTCGACCTCAGGGCGACTGCGCCCTGCCACCGCAGTCGCGACCGGAATGTCGTCCTGCCCGGAGTAGCGCGCGAGCAGGGCCTGGAACCCGGCCAGCAGGGCCATGAACAGGGTCGCGCCCTCGCGCCGCGCGAGCTGCGCCGCCGCTTCGGCCATCGCCGCGGGCCACGTCACTGTGATCGTCGCGCCGCGCGAACCCTTGACGGGCGGGCGCGGGTGGTCGAGCGGGAGTTCCAGGCGCGGGGGCAGTCCGGCAAGCTGCTCCTGCCAGAACGCGAGCTGCTCGGCCAGCGGCGAGGGGCCGTGCGCCTCACCCGACAGCCACTCCCGCTGCCACGCGGCGAAGTCGGGGTACTGGACGGCGAGCGGAGCGCGGGCGCGATCCGCGCCCGCGACGCGGTTCGCGTAGCCTTCCGCGATCTCGCGCACCAGGACGCCGAGCGACCAGCCGTCGCTCACGGCGTGATGCGCGGTGATCATCAGGACGTGAACGTCGTCCGCGAGCTGCCAGAGCCGAGCGCGCAGCAACGGACCGCGCGCCAGGTCGAAGGGCTGCCTTGCCTCCGCGGTGACCGCCTCCGTCAGTTCGCACGTTAGCGGCTCGACGGGGAGCGCGAGATGGAGCTCCGGGGCGATGCGCAGGGCAGGCGCGCCGCTCCGCGCGGCGAAGGTGGACCTCAGCACCGCGTGGCGATCGACGACAGCATTGAGCGCGTCGCGCAGAGCCGGGACGTCGAGCGCTCCTTCGAGGCGGACGGCGACGGGCACATTGTAGGCATAGGAGCGCGGCTCCAACTGGTCAAGGAACCAGAGGCGTTCCTGGCCGAAGGAGAGGGGCAGCGGCCCGTCCAGGCTGCGCGCGGGGATGGGCGGGAGCGGGCGGGCCCCTCCAAGGGCAAGCCGGGCTGCGAGCGCGTCGGAGACGCCCCGAACGGTGGGGTGACGGAAGAATTCGGCGAGCGGGAGGTCCACGCCGAAGGCGGCGCGGAGGCGAGAGACCGCTTGCGCGGCGAGCAACGAGTGGCCGCCGGCGCGGAAGAAATCGGTGTCGCGGCCAGCGCGGGTCAGGCCCAGCAACTCCTGCCAGACGGCAGCGACGAGCTCCTCGACCGGCCCCTCGGGAGGAGAGGCGTCCGCGGTTTCCGCACGGTCGTCCGTCTCGGCCAACAGGGCCACCGCGCGGCGGTCCAGTTTGCCGCTGGGGAGGCGCGGCAGCGATTCCGCAATGGCGAGGTGCGCGGGGACCATGTATTCGGGGAGATGCGCGCGGGCGTGGTCCGACAGGGCGGCGGCCAGGCGCGCGGCGTCCGGGTCCGGCTCGCGCGGGACGACGACGGCCACGAGGCGGGGAGAGTCCCCGCTGCCGGCCAACATTACTGTCACCTCGCGCACCGCAGGATGGAGCGCGAGGACTGCTTCGATCTCGCCCGGCTCGACACGGAAGCCGCGCAGTTTGACCTGATCGTCAAGGCGGCCGAGAAACTCGATGCGGCCGTCCGGGAGCCAGCGGCAGCGGTCGCCGGTGCGATACATGCGCCAACCACGGGTTGGCGTGGATGGAAGATCCGAGACGGAAGATTGAAGACCGGGTTGGACGGGGGAGTGTTCAACCTTCGATTTGCAATCTTCAATGAACGGGTCGGGCACGAAGCGTTCAGCCGTGAGATCCGGACGGTCGAGGTAGCCGCGCGCGACGCCTGCGCCGCCGATCAGCAATTCGCCCGGAATGCCGATGCCAGCGGGTTGACCTTGGGCATTAACGATGCGGACGGAGGCGTTGGCGATGGGGCGACCGATCGTGAGCGGCTCGCCGGGGCGGAGTTGGCCCGCGCACGCGTTTGCCGTTGCTTCGGTGGGTCCGTAGAGGTTCCATATCTCCACGCCCCGAAGGAGCGCGCGGGTCCGCGCGAGCAGCGCGGGGGGAACGGACTCGCCGCCGAGGAAGAGCCGCGTAAGCCCGCGCGGCAGTGGCGCGACGCCAAGCTCGGCCGCGGAGAGAAGCGTGTTCCAGAGCGACGGCACGCAGTTGAGCGCAACT
>JALOOB010000212.1 GCA_025454635.1 Anaerolineae bacterium | reverse complement strand
CGAACTGCCGGCCTTCTGCTTCGTTCCGGCGGACAATATAGCTTTTCGCGCCCTTTCTGCTTCCCGGGTGTAAATTTGCGTAGAGATCACGCATGACGTATAATAACCACGGTCAGAGCCGTCTAACCATTGACGGCGTTCTTTATTGTTCAGCCTAGTCCGCACCGAAACGCCACGGCCGCAAGCCGCGCAACCCTTCTGGTTGCATCCGCTTGGCCGTCGGCGCTTTTTTATGGCCGTTCCGCCGGCGGGCACAAGGCGAACGATCACCCCGCAAGGGATTCGAGGCACAACGCGCGATGGACGAACCGAACAGCAATTACTTGACGGCTGAAGGCATCCAAAAGCTGAGCGAAGAGTTGGACTACCTGATCAACGTTCGCCGGCCGGAAGTTGCCCGCCAGATCGCCGACGCGAAGGCGGACGGCGACGTGTCAGAGAACGCCGGCTACGATGAAGCAAAGAACACTCAGGCGTTCGTCGAAGGGCGCATCCTCACCCTGCGCAACATCCTTGGCAACGCAGTGGTCATTAACAGCAACGGCCACAAGGACACGGTCGATGTTGGCTGCAAGGTCACGATTCGCGATGCGGAATACGGCGACGAAGAGGTGTACACCATCGTCGGCTCGACCGAGGTCGATCCCGGCGCGGGCCGCATCTCCCTTAAGTCGCCCATCGGTCGCGCGTTGATGGGCCATCGCGCGGGTGAGGTCGTCGAAGTGCAGACCCCTGCGGGCGGCGCCCAGTTTGAGATCGTGAAGATCGAATGAACTTCTAATCGAAAATTGCAGATTGAAGATCGTGAAAATCTTCAATCTGCAATCTTCAATCTTCAATCCAGGAATGCCGAGCTATGCCCGACATCGAACTAGACCTCAACGACCAACAGCTCGTGCGGCGCAACAAGCTGGCCGATCTGCGCGCGGCGGGCATCGACCCCTATCCGCAGCGCCTGGCCAGCGCGCGCACGCATATACGAGGCGGGCCAACTGGCTGAGGGGCAGCAGGTCACGCTGGTTGGCCGCATGGTGTCGCAGCGCATCATGGGCAAGGCCGCGTTCGCGCACATCGAGGACGGCTCGGGCCGCATCCAGATCTACCTGAAGCGCGACGTGCTTGGGGAGCGGGTCTACGACGAGTTGTTCAAGAAGCTGGTCGACCTCGGCGACTTTATCGAGGTCACCGGGCCCATGTTCGCCACCCGCACCGGCGAGGTCTCGTGCGAGGCCCGCGCGCTGCATTTCCTCTCCAAGACGCTGAACCCCCTGCCCGACAAGTGGCACGGGCTCAAGGACGTTGAGACGCGCACGCGTCAGCGTTATGTCGATCTCCTGGCAAATCCCGAAGTGCGCGAGGTGTTCGTCAAGCGCGCGCGCATCGTCAGCGCCATCCGCCGCTACCTCGACTCCAACGGCTTCCTCGAAGTCGAGACGCCCGTGCTCCAGCCGATTTACGGCGGCGCGGCCGCGCGGCCTTTCACCACGCACCACAACCAGCTCGACCAGGAGTTGTTCCTGCGCATCAGCTTTGAGCTCTACCTCAAGCGTCTGATCGTTGGCGGTTACGAGCGCGTCTACGAGATCGGCCGCGACTTCCGCAACGAGGGCATCAGCTTCAAGCACAACCCCGAGTTCACGCAGCTCGAATTCTACGAGGCCTACACCGACTACAACGGCATGATGCGCCGCGTGGAAGAGATGATCTGCGCGGTGGCCGAAGAGTTGAATGGGCAGTTGAAGCTGACCTACGACGGCAACGAGATCGACCTGACCCCGCCCTGGAAGCGCATCACCATGCGCGACGCCATTTGCGACGCCACCGGCATCGACTACACGCTCTACAGCGACGCGACCTCGCTGATGCAGGCGATCCGGGCGCGCGGGTTGCGCTACGAGCCGAAGGCCAGCCGCGGCAAGCTGATCGACGGGCTGTTCGGAGACTACGTCGAACCGACGTTGATCCAGCCCACGTTTATCATGGACTACCCAATCGACATCAGCCCGCTGGCGAAGAAGAAGGCGGACGACCCGACCACGGTCGAGCGGTTCGAGTACTTCATTGCGGGCATGGAGATGGGCAACGCGTTCACCGAGCTGAACGACCCGATCGACCAGCGCGCGCGCTTTGTCGAGCTCAACGCGGCAATGGCGGGCGAGGACGAGAACGTTCACCCGCTTGACGAGGATTTCCTCCACGCGCTCAGCTTCGGGATGCCCCCCACGGGTGGTTTCGGCACCGGCATCGATCGCCTTACCATGCTCTTTGCGGACCGGCAGACGATCCGCGAGGTCATCCTCTTCCCGCACCTGCGGTCGCTGGACTAAGTTCGCGTCATCCCTGCGCAGCGATAGGCCGGGCTTCGCTCAGAAGCCCGGTTTTTTGTTTAAGGTGCTCGCACGCGCGTCGTCGATCTCCGCCGCGTGACACAGTTACCCTGCCACCGCCCTCGAAGTCAGCCGCTGATACTGCCCGATCCCGTAACCGATTGCGCTTCCGTGCGTTTAGATACGCATTACCACCCAAGACGCAGCGCACCCCTCGTTATGCCAACGCTGGCTGCGTTTGCCCCTGAATGTGAAGGAGGCACCCGATGCAGGCGCGAAATCCTCGCGCGTTCCATGTCCGCGGCCTGCTCCTCGGAGCGGTCGCGCTGGTCCTCATGTTTGCCGGCGCGCTGTTCCTGGCGGCTCCCCCGGCGATCCGGGCGGCGGGCCCCGTCGCGTCCGCCACACAGAACGTATATGTTCCGATCATCGTAGGTGGTCCTGTAGCGGAGCCGTCCCCCTCCGTGACGCCGTCCGCGACCCCCTCGGCCACGGCGACCGCGAGCGCGACGCCGTCGCCATCCCCGACCAGCCCGTCGCTGAACACGTCGCATGCAGGCCGGTTCACAGAGTACGAGGGCAGCAAGACCTGTCTGGCGTGCCACACGCAGCAGACCAAAGACGCGCATGGGAGCATTCACTACCAGTGGAACGCGCCCGCGCCGTACTCGAATCTCAGCGTCCCAACGGGCGGGAAACTAGGCGCGATCAATGACTTCTGCGGCTACCCCGATGTGAACTGGCTCAGCGTGCTGACCAATCTGGACGGGCAGCCAACCGACGGCGGGTGCGCGACGTGCCACGGGGGCATGGGCCTTAAGCCGAGCAAGGAGCAAACCGACGCGCAGCTCGGCAACGTCGACTGCCTGATGTGCCACTCGGAGACTTACCGGCGCAAGGTCGTCAACGAGGGCAGCGTCTTCAAGCTTGTGCCCGCGCCCGAGCGCATGACCGTGCCGCTGGCGCAGGCGATCACCGACATTAAGGAGCCGACCAAGTCAAACTGCCTGAACTGCCACCTAAGCTCCGGCGGCGGGCCGAACAACAAGCGCGGCGACCTCGAACCCGCGCACGCCGATCCGCCGCGAACGCTGGACGTCCACATGGCGTCGAAGGCAAACGGCGGCGCAGGGCTCACTTGCCAGAGCTGTCACATCACGCAGAACCACAAGATCGCGGGCCGCGGCTCCGACATGCGCGGCACCGACCTCGATCAGCCGGTCAGGTGCGTCAACTGCCACGCGCAGAAGCCGCATGGCGACACGAACATCGACAAGCACACCACAAAGGTTGAGTGCAGCGTGTGCCACATCCCAACCTTTGCGCGGATTACGTCAACCGACATGGTGCGGGACTTCCGCGAAGTCGAGGTGTACCAGGCGCGGCGGCTGTACGAGCCGAAGATCACGCGGCAGTCCAATGTCGTCCCGCAGTACGCGTGGTTCAACGGGACGTCGCAGTTCTACGAGTTCGGGGCCGTCGCGACGGCGGGACCGAGCGGCCGCGTGACGATGTCGCAGCCGGTCGGCGGGGTGAACGACGCCGAGTCAAAGCTGTTCGCCTTCAAGTACCACGAGGCCGAGCAGGCGCATGACCCGGTGACCGGCCGCATTCTTCCCATGAAGATGGGCATCCTGTTCCAGGATGGCAACGTCGACCTGGCGATCAAAAAGGGCGTCGAGGCGGTCGGTTGGACGCTGCCGCAAGGGTACGACTGGATCGGGACGGAGCGATATCTGTCGATCAACCACGAGGTTGCGCCGCACGAGCAGGCGTTGAAATGCGACACCTGCCACGCGAACAACGCCACCCGGCTGGACTGGGCGAAGCTCGGCTACACGCCCAAGAGCACGCGCAACGGCAAGCCGCTGTGCGAGAGCTGCCACGAGAAGGAGGACGAGGACTGGTCGAACTTCTTCTACGGGGTGCACGACAAGCACGTGAAGGACAAGAAGTTCGCGTGCTCGGAGTGCCATACCTTCAGCCGGGTGCCATACCTTCAGCCGGTAGCCGCCGATCCGTCAGTTTTGACAACCCGCGCCAGTGGCATATAATGGCCCCGGTGCGACGAAAGTCGCCCGCGCGGGGCTAGTTCAGCGGTAGAACGTCAGCTTCCCAAGCTGGATGTCAGGGGTTCGAATCCCCTTACCCGCTCCAAGCGTCCTACGGCGGTTCATGCCCCGTAGGACGTTTTTTGTCGGCTCGCGCCGCTCTCCCCTCCTCATCGTTAGTCCCCCGGCAGTCGCCTCCCGTATAATGGCCCCACCATCATCACAAGCAGGACCACACATGAACACGAACAAGCTAGCCATCGACGGCGGCAGCCCCGTCCGCGCGCGCCCCTTTCCCGAATGGCCGGTCTTTGACCAGGCCGAAATCGATGCAGTGACCGAGGTCGTGCGCTCCGGCGCGTGGGGCGAGTTGGCGGGAACAAGGGTGCATGAGTTCGAGCGCGCCTTCGCCGCCTACCAGCAGGCGCGCCATGGCGTCTGCGTGGTGAACGGCACGGCCGCCCTCCAGATCGCGCTGCGAGCCCTCGGCGTGCGCGCGGGCGACGAGGTGATCACGACCTCCTACACCTTCATCGCCACCCCAAACGCCGCGCTGTCGCTCGGCGCGAAGCCCGTCTTCGTCGACATCGACCCCGACACCTTCCTGCTCGACCCCGCGCGCATCGAGGAGGCCATCACCGACCGCACGCGCGCCATCGTCCCCGTGCACTTGTTCGGCGCCGCGTGCGACATGGATGCGATCCTCGAAATCGCCCGGCGCCGCGGGCTGGCGGTGCTGGAGGACGCGTGCCAGGCGTGGGGCGCGGAGTGGAACGGCCGGCGGGTCGGGGCGCTGGGTGACCTGGGCGCGTTCAGCTTCCAGTCGAGCAAGAACATCAACGCGGGCGAAGGCGGCATCCTCGTCACCAACGACGACGCGCTCGAGGATCTGGCGTGGTCGCTGCATAACGTGGGCCGGCGCCGCGGCGGAGAGTGGTACGAGCACGTACGGGTCGGCTGGAACTACCGCATGACGGAGTTCCAGGCTGCCATCCTGCTGGCGCAGTTCGCCCGGCTGCCCGCGCAGACGGCCGTGCGCGCGGCGAATGCGCGTTACCTCAGCGAATGTCTCGCCGGCGTGCCTGGCATCCGCCCGCCGAAGGTGGACCCGCGTGTGACCGCGCACGCGTGGCACGTGTTCCTGCTGCGGTACGATGGCGAGGCGTTCGGCGGGATGACGCGCGACGCGTTCCTGGACGCGCTGCGGGCGGAGGGAATCCCTTGCGGGCCAGGCTACTTCCCGTTGACCCAATCCGAGGCGATTATTCAGGGGTTTGAAGAGATCGGCGCGACGGAGGGGCCGCGGCCCTGCCCGATTTCAGAGCGGGTCGCCCGGCGCGAGGCGGTGTATCTGACGCAGAACCTGCTGCTCGGCGCCCGCGAAGACATGGACAGCATCGTGGAGGCTGTGACGAAGATTCAGCGCGCGCGAGGGTAAACCAGACGCACTGTGAACTCACCCCAGACCTCCGAGGTCTGCGCCAGCACCGCTGTCGGTAAGCCCTCGGAGGTGTCCAGTTGCGAGTCATTCGGGCGATCGAGCCAGCGAGTGGGCAATTTCGCCCTGTCGGTGAAATCCGAGCGCCGCCGCCGTTATTCTTCGAGCAGGATTTCCACGTTCCGCAGTCGCTCTGCGGGCGTCACCGTCAGCCGCTCGACGACTCCGCCCTTCAGCCGGCACTCGACCACCGTGTTTCGCGGCGCCCAGAGCCGGAACCAGACGTCGATCGCCCTGTCCCAGCAAGGAAACAGGCTGATCTTCTCGCCTTCGGCTTGCAGCAGCATATCCTGAAGCTGGATCATGCCCGACCCGCCCCAGTTGTGGTCGGGCGTCCAGTCATGCCCCGGCCCCCAGAAGACCGGCGTCCGCTGCTCCGCATCGCCGAGCTTGCGCTGCAGGAAATCCATCGCCTCGGGAACCATGCCCAGCCGCGCATACTGGATGCCTTGCTGGTGCCAACTGATGTGAGTCAGTTGCTCGTCGCTCTCCGGCGCGAGGCGGGCGGTGTCTATGGCAACTTGCAGGTCCGGCTTGCCAAGGCCGAACTGACCGAACGGAAAGACCGTGTACAACTCGGGCACTTCGCAGTTGCGCAGGGGCGACGACGTTTCGGCATACGCGATGATCTTCCGGCCGTCCTTCTCGCGGAACGAGAGGGGAGGCACCCGGCCCAGGATGCGGAGCCAGTTGCGCCTCTGCTCCGGCGTGGCCGAGTGGGCGGGCAGTTGGAGCAGGCGGCGCAGCACGGCGTCGAGGCCGGCCACCGCATCCACCGGGTTCCGCACCGGATGGTGCGTTTCGAGCGCGTTGCCCGGGTCAATCACCATCTTCCCCGCCGAGTCGTCGCGCGGGTAGAACCCGTCATAGAACTTCACGATGCCGTCCATCAACTCGACGTACTGCGAGATATCCTCCCCCGTATACGCCGCGTACTCGAGGATCATCAGGCTGACTTCCAGCGCGGTCGAGAAGTGATAGCGGATCTGCGGGACGGGCAGGCCCGTTTCGTTGCCCCAGCCGTGGTCACAGGTCGGGCACAGGCCGTAGATGCCGACCTGTTCCGGATAGACCGCGCCGTCCACGCCGAAGAAGACCCGAGCGCGTGTCTGCGCCGTCCCGAGCGTGCGGCAGTAGAAGTCGAAAAGCTGGCGCATCGGCGCGAAGTCGCCGCTCTTGAGCATGGGCCAGTAGAGCAGCCGCTGGTTCTGGGCAGTGTGCGAGCCGCCGCCCCACAGGCGGTAGTCCGGCGTATAGCGCAGTTCGATGTCCGACCAGGGGCTGGTGCCGGCAAGGATGGGATCGAACGTGAACAGCCCGCCGTTGAACTTCGTCGGCCACTCGCCCGCGTAGTTGCACCCTAACAGGTAGCGGAACAGCTGGTAGTTGCGGCCGATCTTCCACAGCGGGTCGTCGGCCCCCGCGTCGTCTGAGCCGGTGCGGATGAAGCTGCGCGCCCAGTACTCCCGCCACCAGGCGCGGGAATGATCGAACGCGGCGCGCCCGCTCGCGTCGCTGTTTGCGACGAGCGTCGCCAGGTCCGCGCGCCATGCCTCGAGTGTGGCCGACTGCTCCGCAAGCAGGTAGACCTCAATGCTCTTCTGCGTCGACGCCGCGACGGATTCGAACGCGTACGCCAGGTGCTCCGTGTCGATGTACTGGCCCCGGCCGGTCCCGCAGAAACGCATGCCGGCGGCCCTAAAGAGGCCGCCCGTTGTCAGTCCCTTCTGAGGATTGTATAGGTCCGCCTTGTGTCCGCGCAGGCCCTGGGTGTCCATCTCCCGGTCGAACGACAGGTCGTCATCCCGGTTGCGGTGATAGAACAGGAGCGCGTCCGGTCCCGTAACCTCTATCTGGTCCCTGCGGAAGATTACGGGCTTGTCCGGGTCGCCCCACACCTCTTTGCATTGGAACAGTTCGTACGACTGGTTGTCGACGCGCCGGTCTTTGTCGCGCCAGGTCTCGTATTGCGCGCGCAGGGTGAAGCCATACTCGGCCGAAATATCGATATGAATCACGGGCAGCCGCGCGTCGACCCAGAGCGTCGTCCTCGCGCTGCCGCGGTTATTGCGGCCCTCGACCAGGATGTAGCCTTCCTCCAGGAGAAGCTGTTGCAGGAAGTCGACGGTGAAGGGGTTGGGGTCGAACGCAATGCGCAGGCGACCCCCCTTGAGCATCGAGCCGTTCTCGTCGAAACCGCCCGACTGCTGGAAGTAAAGCAGCAGCTCGCCGTTCTCGACCCACACGTTGCAGCCGACGCTGTGCCCGCCCAGCGGCATCGACTCGCCGGAGTGACGGCTCTGCTCATGCCATCTCAGGTCATAGTCCCGCATCCGCGCTCCCGCTACATCCATCCGTGTTCATACCCCGCTTCGTACATTGTGACGACGTTTTCGGGCGGCGTGTTCGGCTGGATGTTGTGACACGGTGCGAGGATGTATCCGCCGCGCTCGCCGAGGATCCGCAGATTGTCTGCCACTTCCTCGCGGACCTCTTGCGTCCCGCCGAACGGTAGCGTCTGCTGGTTATCCACCGCGCCGTGAAACACCAGCTTCGCGCCGAAGTCCGCTTTCAGCCCTTCCCGCGCCATGCCCTCGCATCGCCACTGGATCGGATTCAGCACGTCGATCCCGGCCTCGATCAGATCGGGCAAAATGGCGCGGCAGTTGCCGTCGTCATGGTGGAAGGCGTAAGCGCCGCTCTGGTGGGCGAGGTCGATGATCCGCTTCATGCGCGGGAGCAGGAAAGCCCGGATATGCTTCTTCGAGAACATGAGGTTCGTCTGCCCGCCCATGTCCTCCGCAACGTAGCAATACGTCACCTTGCCGGGGATTGCGTCCAGAACCCGCTCGGTGTCGGCATACGCCAGGTCAAACAGCTTATCGAGACAGTAGTGGACGATGTCGGGATGCTCGACCAGGTCGATCATCGCCTGTTCCTGGCCGCGCAGGTTCTTATAGATAAGGAAGGGCTCCGACCCGCCCCCCTGCACGGGGTAGTCTTCCCAGCCCTTGATCTGGTCTAGAATGCCGCGGTAGTCATACCAATCCGGGGAGGGCCAGCGATAATTCGCCTCGATCTCCTCCACCGACTCATACCGCGCGAGCGGATGCCCCACCACCTCGGAATAGGTCCCCGTGCCGTAGTCCACCTCCCGGTAGACGCAGCCGAACACGTCAGTATCGGGCGGCAGCCTCGGCCCCGTGTAGCGCGGCCCGACGTGGACGACAAAGTCGACATGCAGGTACGCCAAGGCCCTGCGGAGCGCGAGGCGGCCCTCGTTCAAGCGGCCCGGCACGCGTTCACCGCGGCTCAGCATCGCTGTGAGCGCAGCCTCGCTCTTCCGGCTGAAGCCGAGATGGCGGATCAGCTTCGCGCTGAACTCCGGCGTGGCCCAGTAATCCATCGGCACGCGGTCGGGCGTCTGGCGCGCCAGCACGGCCAGCCAGCGCTCTTTCGGCGTCATTGTCTCTCTGCGCATCGCGTCTTCACTCCATTACCGGACACCAGTCCGGGCAGCGCACGTCTTTCCGCCGGCTCGCCGGCGCGACCGCGAGCTTCTCGATTCTGCCCCGCCTGTACACGCACTCCACTGTCGTGTCGTGCGGCGCGTGCAGCTTGAACGATACGTCCCAGTCTTTGGGCCAGGTCGGCAGTACGTGAATTTGGTCCCCGTCGGCCTGGAACGCCATCAACTGCAACGTGGTCAGGATATTGGCCCCGTGGTCGATGTCGGGAACGGAATCGTAGATGGGACCCCACATGGCCGGGAAGCGGTAGCCGGGATTCGTCAGTGCGCAGTTGTTCACGAGGATGGTCCGCGCGTCCTCGATCAGGCCGAGCAGGGCGGCGACCATGCCGTGCTGCTGCCAGCCGGAATAGCTGGGGTATTCCGGGCTGCGGCCCAGAACGAAGGGCTGGAAGCTGCCGGCAACCGCGGCAGCGCGCCGGTAGCTGTCAGGGGCAAGCGCCGTGCCGGGCCCGAAAAGCCGAAAGGGGAAGATGGCGTAAAAGGGCGGGGCCTCGCTGTTCTTCCGCTCCGGCGCATACTGCCGCGCGGGCGCGAGGACAATCACCCCGTCAACCTCTTCGACCGGCAGGTCAGGGATCAACGCCTGCACCCTGCGGTAGAACTCGCGGTTGGTCACCCTGTCACCGGGAAGCGCGAGAATCCGCCGCACCACCGCTTGCATGCCTGCGACCACCGGAAGCGCGTCGGTAGTGTCCCAGTACGTTTCGACCGACTGGATCGGGCACAGGACGATCTTGCCAGCCTTGCGCTCGGGGAAGCGGGTCTCGATGTAGCGCAGCAGGTCATGGGCGTAAGGAAGCAGTTCCTCCTGCAAGAACTCGTCGTCCTGCCTGTAGTCGTAATAGTCCAACATCAGACCCAGCAGTTCGAGTCCGGGCGAAATATCCACCGCGCCGCCCCACCGGTTCTCCGCGTAGCCGTCTGGTTTGCCCCGGCGGTCGAGGCCGTAGACCCAATCCGGCTGCAGCCCGAAGGAGTGAACGATCTCCGTGTTGTGCTGCCCCTCCGCGCCGTAGTCGATAGAACGCGAACAGCACGCGCATCCACTCCGCTTCGCCGCGCGCCAGCATGGAGTGATAGGGCAAGCGAGTGTTCTGCCAGAGGTAGAAGTGCCCCCAGCCGCGCTCGTCCGGGTTGCGCGCCATCGAAGGCGCCGCATCGGGCTGCGCGGTGAACGGACGGCTAAACGTGAGAGGATCGAGCGCGCCGGTCCCGCCCGGCATCGTGTTGAATAGCCCGCCGCTGTAAAGGACGGGGAACGCCCCGCGGCTCATGCATGCGGACATGAAGCGCGTCAGGATGTAGGCGCGCGTCACGGTGGACTGCGGGCCGAGATCGCGGGCGCCGTCCTGCGGTTCCAGGGCAACTTGCAACAAGCCCGGCTCGATCGCCGGCTCGGCAGCCCGGTCGCCATCGACAAAAATCCAGCTCTGCTCCCAATACGCCTGCCACCAGCGGGCAGTCCGCGCTTCCGCTGCGGCGGCGGAAGCCGCCTCCGCCGCAAGTTGGCCCACGCCGGCGATCCAGCTCTCGATATCGGGCACTTGCGCGCTGTGGGTCGTCACCTGTAAGCTGAACGTCTGGACAAGCGCCCGCGTGACCAACCGGCCTGTGCCGCCGGGCGCGCCGCCCTCCAGCCGCATCAATCCGCCAAACACGCGCCCCGACAGGCAATCGGGAATCGCGACCGCGAGCGACTCGACGCCCTGGAGCTGGCTCAGGAACGGGATGATCGTGGGGCCGTTGCGGTGGTAAAAGAGGAGGTCGCCATCCAGCCTCATTACGGTGTCCGCGGATTCGAACGCTCCCGAGTTCGGCTCCGGCCGCGGCTCCACGCGCCAGGTCTCGTACTCGGCCGCCACGGTGACCGGCCGCGCAAACTGCCCGGTCACGAAAACGGTCGGGTGTTCCGCGTCCACGAAGAGGCGGACGCTCCCGACGTGGCCGTTCTCGTCGCCATACTGGATCTCGATGCAGCCCTCGGCCAGGATCAGCGTCTGGCGGAACGCGGCGCCGGTGAGCCCGGCGTCCGGCGAGAAGCTCACCCGCACCTTCCCGAGCTTCACGCACCGGTCGAGTTCGGTGCGCGCGTCGGTGCGCGCCAGGTAGAACTCGATCGCGCCTCCGGCCAGCACCCATGCGTTGATGGCAAGCTCGCCGTTGCCGAGCGGCATCGAACCCCGGTCCGTCTGCGCCGGCGTCGTCCACGTCACGTTGAAGTTGTCGAGCAACGCGCGCGCTTCCTCTCCCCCTACCAGCACAACCGCACCTGCTCCCAGCCAAACGGCGTCAGAACGTAGTCGTCGGTCCAGCGCGTCTTGTCCTGGAAGTGCTCCGGGTTGGTCCGGCTCGGATCGCCGCCCGCGAGATGGTGCGGCCCGAGCAGGTTGCGCAGCGTTCCGACCAGTTCGAGCTCGACTTGGTTGCGGCCGGGCCGCGCGAGCGCCCCAATGGGAACCCGGTGAGGCGCCCAGGCGGACGCGCCGGCGTGCTGCCCGTTTACCGCGACGTTCACCACTGCAGCCCGCAGCCCCGCAATCTCCAGCGTCAGGCCCGGCGGAACGGCGGGCAGGTCGAACTGGCGCGCCAGCTTGACGCGGCCCGCGAAGAACGGAAATCCCGAGGCCGTCAGGTCGTAGCGCAGGGAGTGGCGATGCCCGACCGGTCCCACGGCAGTCGGCAGCGCGCCGATTCGAAACGCGGGCGAATAGCGGTCGAAGAGTTGACCCGCAAGCTCGTTCTCGCGGCGCAGCCAGCCTGCGCTGACGCCGAACGCGCCGGTGAGGTAGATCGACTCCAGCTCGGTCAGGCGAGTGACCACGCCGCTCACGACAATGTCGTTCTCCCCGTCCCGAACCGCGTCCGTCACATCCGCCTCCCGCAGCGCCGGGTCGATCCACCATCCCGCGTCCGGCTGCCAATCGATCTCCCGCCCGCTGACCCACGTGCGGAACTGCTCGGGATGCTCCATAACGAGCTTGATGGCCGACTGCGCGCGCGCGACCACCTCGAACCGGAACAGGAGCCGGAAGCGCGTCCCTTCTCCGGCTCTGGCAGCAATGCGCTGCGCGTCGAGCAAGCACATGGGCGCGGACGGGCCCCCGCCTTCCAGTTGGATGCGCGCCGTATCCAGGGGGAGGGCGTTGGCCCCGCACGAGGTAATCGTCCAGTCGCCCGCAAGCTCGATGGCGCCGCCCT
>JALOOB010000517.1 GCA_025454635.1 Anaerolineae bacterium | reverse complement strand
TCGTCCTGCGCTTTCTTGCCCATCTGCACAAAGTACGCGCTGTAACCCGTTACGCGCACGCACAGGTTCCGGTATTTGTTCGGGTCCTGCTGCGCCGCCAGAAGCTGCTCCTTGCTCGCCACGTTCACCTGCACCTGCATGCCGCCCCGCTCCAAGTACGTCTTAAGGGTCGCGGCAAACGCGCGCAATCCCTCCTCGCCCTTGACCACCGACGGATGAATCCGGAGATTGAGCGGGCCGCCGGTGACGCGATGGAACGGTAGCCGCGCGGCCGAGTTGAGCAGCGCGGTGAGGCCGTTCATGTCCGCGCCTTCGGTGGGCGACTGGTTCTCAGCGATCTGCTGCCCCGCGCAGCGGCCGTCCGGCGTCGCGCCGACGTGCAGCCCCATGGTGGTGAAGTCGCGGTCGGTCGAGATGCACGGGAAAAGCTTGTACAGGTGCTCCGGCCGGTTAACTCCCGCCGCCTCGTCGCAGAAGATGTCGACCACCTTGCGCGCGAGGTCGTCCACCCACTCGATGTCGTTGCCGTACTTCGGCATTCGCCGCGCGAGCCGGGTGCGCAGCCGTTCGTTCCCCGCGAAGTCGTTACGCAGCAGTTCGGCCAGTTCCGCGAGCGTCATCTCGCGGTCGCGAAATACGAGTTGCTCGATGGCCGCGAGCGAATCTGCCACGGAGGCCATTCCGCTGCCCTGCAGAGTGATCTTGTGATACTTCGTCCCGCCGTGGTTCCACGACTGCGCGTTGTCGATGGCGCCGTGGAGGAAGCAGTCCTCGATCCGCAGCCCGCCGCGGAACGCCTCGCGCTCGATCTCCAGGTCCCTTTCGATGGCCTGCCGGTAGTCTTCGAGCAGGAAACGCACCTGCTGCCGGTACGCATCCAGGACGTCCTCGATGCTGTTCATGGTTGACGCCGGGGGCGTCTCCGTCCCGTAATACGGCCCGGTCATCAGGCCGATCATCCGGTCTTCGAGCGAATATTGAGAACCGTTTTTGCTGCTGCCGCGGCCCGACGCCCGCGCGCCGCGGGGTTTCATGGGGAACTCTCCCTCGTGCAAGGCCAGCTCCAGCGGCTTGGCCATGTTGAACCACAACTGGCGCAGCCCACCTTCGTGCGCGGGCAGGTTCGGGTCGTTGCAGCCGTAAAACCCGTACTCGTAGACATCCTCTTCCGCTACGCCATAGGACTTGAGCGCAGGGATCATTGTCGCGTCGTTGTAGATGACGACGGTCGCGTTGTCGCGCACGGCATCACAGGTCATCTGCCAGAACGTCTCGTCGATGCCCGGATAATAGCGGACGACGACGAACGGATTGCGCAGGCCCATCGCATGCTGAGCTTCGAGGAACAGGCACGACAAGTCGTTAACGCCAGCCCTGGCTGGCGCGCCGGGGCGGTCAGGACCGAGCAGCCCGCCCAGCGTCAGGTAGTTCGGGTCATCAAACGTGACTTCGAGCGTGTAGGTTGTGCTCTCGACGTCCCATGACATATGGTCCGTGGGCGTCATGATGATGTTGTTCTTGTTGTAGAACTCTTCGATCAGTTCGAGCGCCTTCTCGCGCGTCAGCAGGCCGCTCCGCAAGTCCTTCTGATACAGCGGCAGGAGGTACTGGTCCATCCGGTGCAGGTTGAACACGCCGCACCCCGCCACCTTCATCAGGGGCAGGATGATGAGCCACATCAGTTGCAGCGCCTCGGCGAACGTGCGCGCCGGGCCGCGGCTGAGGTAGGCGAGACTCGCGCTCATCTCGCGCAGTTCCAGCTTGCGGAACGGGTCGCGCTCAGCCTCCGCATCGACGGCGGCCTGCTCGGCGTAGCGCGCGATGTACGCGGCCAGCGCCTGGTAGCTCGGGCCGGCTCAGCACCTCGGCCGCGTGCTGCTCGTAGTCGGCCAGGCCGCGCGTGATAATGCCCTCCCAGTCGAGCGCCAGGTGGCCCATCGACATGAACCACGGCGGCCGCCGGCGCAGCCAACCGTAGGAGTAGAAGAAGAGGGCCTTCTTCTGAATCTCTTCGAGGGGAATGTCCCACCACTGCCGCGACAACTCGTCGACGAGCTGCGCTTGCTCCGCCGTCGGGATGATCTCCTTAACCGAGCCAACGATCCGCTCGCCCGGCTGAATGAGCACGGAGATGCGCGCCAGGATATACTCCAGCGTGCGGGCATAGCGCGGGGCGAGCGGGAGGTTCTCGAAGAGCGGCTCGCTCTCGACCAGGTACTGGACGCGCTCATAGAACGTGGCTCGATAGTCCTTTTCGAACCACTCGTCGATCGATTCGGCTATTCTCTCCGGCAACATATCGACCTCCTGCGCCCCTAGATTTTGACGCGCACGCCACGCTCCTCAAAGGGGCGGGCCAATTCGCGCATGAGCGCTGGTGACGGCGTCTCAAAAACCGTCTGTTCACCTGAGCGCCCCAGGCTGGCATGTTTGTCCACGCCCATGTCGTGGTAAGGTAGCAGTTCGACCCAGCGGAGTCGCGGGAAGTCCTTGACAAACTCCGCGGTCTCCCGCATGTTCTCCTCCGTCGCGTTCACGGTCGGGATCACCGGGATGCGGACGATTAAGTCCACGTCAGACTCGGCCAGCCGCCGCGCGTTGCTCAGGATGCGCTCGTTCGTGACGCCCGTATACCGCCTATGAATCGCCGCATCCATCACCTTCAGGTCTAGCAGCACAAGATCGATACACGGCAGAACGAACTCCAGCTCTGCCCACTCCACGTGCGCCGCGGTGTCGAGCGCAGTGTGGACGCCGCGAGCCTTCAACTCGGTCGCGACCTCGCGCACGAACTCCTTCTGCAACAGCGGCTCGCCGCCGCTGAATGTGACGCCGCTGAATGTGACCCCGCCGCCCGAATTCCGATAGTAATCGGCATCCTTCATCGCCGTCTCGACCACTTCGGACACCTTCGCGAACTTCGCAACGTGGACTAGCGCATCGTACAGGCATTCATCCACGCCGTCGCTGGTCGCGTCCGGGCCACCCTGGGCCAGCGCCTCCCGGTCAAAGACATGTTCACCTTCGCGGCCGATGTAATGAACGCGCGGCGAGGCTTCCATACAGGCCATGCAGAGGACACATTTCTGCGGGAAGAACTGGATCTCCTGCGCAGTTTTGCGCGACTCGGGGTTGTGGCACCACTCGCAGGCGAGATTGCAGCCCTTCAGAAAGATGGTCGTGCGGATTCCAGGTCCGTCGTGGATGGAGAACCG
>JALOOB010000211.1 GCA_025454635.1 Anaerolineae bacterium | reverse complement strand
CGGCGGGGCTGAGGCCGGGGTCGCGGCTGCTGTCGCTGCGGCAGGAGCCCGCGCTGGGCGACGTGGCCGTCGCGCTTGGCCTGAACGAGGGCGACTGGATTTGGATCGTCGAGCGTCTGCGGCTGGTGGATGACGAGCCGACCATCGTGTCGACCGCGCACCTGCGCCTGCCCGTGACCGTGACGCTCACACCGGCCCAGCTGCACGGCGGCGGATCGCTGTGGGCTGCGCTGCGCAGCCAGGGCGTCACCCTCACCCGGTCGGAGTCGACGATTCAGGCCGTCGGCGGAAACGAGCGCGAATGCCAGTTGCTCGAAATCGAGCCGGGCACGCCGCTGCTGCTCGTCGAGAGCATCGTGTACGCGCCGGACGACACGCCCGTCGAATACAGCCGCATGGTGAGCCGCGGCGATCGCTATAAGTACACCGTGCGAACTGCCTTGCCCGCCCGCTAACCCGACGCCGTCCCTTAACCGCAAAGCAGGAGCAACCCCCGTGAGCGAATCCACTCTGCGCACGCCGTCGATGCAGTCCATGTGGCTGGTCGAGCCGGGCCGCTTCGAGCGCCGCGAGATTCCCCGGCCGGCCCCCGGCCCGGACGAAGTCCTCATCCAGATCGCGTTCGTCGGCATTTGCCCTTGGGACGCGCGCGTGTACGCCGGCAAGAAATCCGTGCCGCTCCCGCGCGTTATGGGGCACGAGGCCGCAGGCCGCATCGTCGAAGTGGGCAGTGATGTCCGTCACCTCAAGCCCGGCCAGCGTGTCGCGGCCGACTTCATCGTCAAGTGCGGCGCGTGCGACCCTTGCCGCACTGGCCGCGCCAACCGCTGCCAGCACCCCCGCTTCCCTAATGGCGCATACGAAGAGTTCGCCGTCTTGCCGCAACGCAACATCATGCCCCTGGTCGCGGAATCCACCTCCTACCGCGCGGCCGCCTTCATGGAGCCGCTGGCGTGCGTCGTGCGCGGGCAGAAGATGCTGCGCCTCGCGCCCGGCGAGTGGGAGTTGGTCGTCGGCGCGGGCCCCATCGGCATCATGCACATGCAGGTCGCGCGGCGCTACGGCGCGCGCGTCATCGTCGCGGACCTCATCGACGAGCGGCTGGAGTTGGCCCGCAGCCTCGGCGCAGACGTGGTGGTCAACAGCGGGCAGGCAAAGCTCAAGGACGCGGTGTTGGCCGCGACCGGCGGCGCGGGCGTCGACGCGGCCGTGGTCGCGGTCGGCGCGTCACCCCTCGTCGTCGAGGCCGCCGACTGCCTGGCCGCCGGCGGCCGGCTCAACATCTTTGCGGGCATCTACCCCGTCGACCCACTCAACATCGACCCTAACCTGATCCACTACAAGGAGCTTGTGCTCACCGGCTCGGCCGACTCGACCCCCGAAGACATGCGCGACGCGCTGCGCTACATCGAGTCGGGCGAGGTGCTGGTGGAGCCGCTCATCTCCCACGTGCTGCCGCTCGACTGCCTCGACGACGGGTTCCAACTGGTGCTCAACCGGGTCGGCATGAAGATCATGGCCGAAGTGGGGGGAGACGCGGTCTGATGGACGCGCAGAGGCCGAGCCTGCTGGCTGCCGACGTCGGCACGTCCTCCCTGAAGGCCGTCCTCTACGACGACGCCGGCCGCGCCCTGCGCGTCGCCGTTCGCCGTTATGACTACCTGACGCCGCAGCCCGGCTGGGCGGAGGGCGATCCGTGCGCCTGGTGGCAAGCCTTCTGTGAAGCGACGCAAGAGCTGGCCGCAGACGTCGCCGGGCTGGACCGGCTCGACGCGATCGCATTCACCGGCCAGATGCACTCCGCGGTGCTGCTCGACGCAGCCGGCGAGCCGCTCGACCCCACGATCCTCTGGCTAGACCGCCGCGCGGATCGCGAGACGGCGGAGTTGCAGGCCGAACTCGGCCTCCCGCCCTACGAGCTCAACAGCACCTACTCGCTGCCGAAGCTCGCCTGGCTGCGCCGCCACCGCCCCGACGTCCTCGACCGCGCCCGCGCGCTCCTGTGGCCGAAGGACTACCTGCGCTATCGCCTGACCGGCCAGATCGCGACCGACCTGACCGAGTGCGGGGGCGCCGCGCTGCTCGACTGGTCGACGGGCGACTGGGCGCGCGAACGCCTGCCGCTGGCCGGGCTGAACCCCGACATTCTGCCGCCCATCCTGCCCGCCGCCGCCTTCGCCGCGCCGCCTCGCCCCGACGTGGCCGCCGAGCTCGGGCTAAACCCCGATGCGCGCGTTATTGTCGGCGTCGGCGACGTCGCCGCGCTCATCGGCGGCGCGCCCCCGCGGCCCGGCCGGGTCGTCTGCTCGATGGGCAGTTCCTCGATGATCTTCATGGCGCTCGCGCCGGAGCAGCAGGCCGCCGATGCCGCGGGCCGCCTCTACGTCTACCCGTTCCTCCCGCCCTACCGGCTCGCCGGTGGCGTATCATCGACGACGGGCGCTGCGTTAGTCTGGTTGTGGCAGCAGTTTCGCGGACCCGCAGGCGCCTCCTTTGAGGAAGCCGCGGCCGCGGCGCTAGAGGTGGCGCCGGGTTGCGACGGCCTGGTGTTTCTCCCTTACCTGGCCGGTGAGCGCAGCCCCTACTGGTCCGACGACATCCGCGGCGGCTTCCACGGCCTGCGACTCTCCCACGACGCGCGCCACGCCACCCGCGCCGTGATGGAAGGCATCGCATTCAGCCTCCGCCACCTGCTCGATATTTATCGCGAGATGGGCCTGCCCGTGACTGAGCTGGCGCTGGCCGGCGGCGGGGCCAAAACACCCGGCCTCGCGCAGTTGGTCGCGGACACATGCGGCCTCGACGCCGCGATCTACACCGAAGAGGAAACGGTCACCCGCGTCCTGTATGCGTTGGCGCAGCAGGCGCTCGGCCGGCAAGACCTCGTCTCTGCGCTCGAGCGCACGTTCCCTGCGCCCACGCGCCTCACGCATCAACCCGCGCACGCGGCGGCATACGATGCCGCTTACGCGCGCTACCGCCGCTTCAGCGATTTCGCGGCCCGCGAAGCCTGCCGCGCGCGCTAGCTCATCCGCGCGCGAACCCACACCTTGAGTCCCGGTTCCGGTCATCCGGCGCCGGCCACCCACCGTTTGCGCCAAATATCACTCAGCCTTTCGAGGAGGACGGCTTATGACCGGGAAGCAAAGACGCATGCAGAGACTTCTGGCCGGACCCAACAGGCGCTGCCTGATGGTGCCGCTGGATCACGGCCCGTGGCTCGGACCCGTCGCCGGCATTGATCGCCCCCGGCGCATCGTCGCGGCCGCGGTGGCGGGTGGCGCAAACGCCTTCCTGCTCACCCCCGGCTTCCTGCGCGAAGTCTCGGACCTGATCCCGACGGACGCAGGCATCTGCCTCCGCGTGAGCGTCAGCGCAGGACTGAGCGACGAGGCCCGGCAGGAGGTCCCGGCGGTCACCGCGGTGACCGCCGCGCGGCTGGACGTCGACGCGGTGGCCGTGTCCCTCTTCTTTGGCCGCGGCGGCGAGCCGTACCTGCTGCAATGGCTCGGCAAGCTCATCGAGGAATGCGGCGGGCTCGGCATCCCCGTGATCGCCGAGATGATGCCGCCGCCCGACAAGTTCTATGCGCCCGAGCAGATCGCGCACGCGGCGCGCATCGGCATGGAGTTCGGCGCAGACATCATCAAAACGAACTACTGCGGCAACATCGAGAGCTTTCAGGAAGTCATCGCCGCGACGACGGTGCCTGTTATCGTTGCGGGCGGCCCCAGCGCGGGCGGCGCGGACAACACCCTGGAAGTCGCGCGCGATGCGGTTGCCGCCGGAGCAGCAGGCGTAGCCTTCGGCCGCCGGGTGTGGCAGGCTCCCGATCCCGAGAGCGTGGTGCGCGGCCTGCGGGATGTCGTCTTTTCGACCCCGGCTCACGAGCTGAGCTTCGCCTGATCACGAGGAGTCACCGAAATGGATTACGGACAACGCGATTTCTCAGCGATTCACCAGCGGCTCGCGGACATCGTTGGGCCCCAATATGTAACCGACAAGCCCTTCGTCCTGCGCGCCTACTCGCGCGACTTCGGCACTATGCCCCCCAGCGCGCCGAACCTCGTCGTGCGCCCCAAGACGACTGAAGAGGTCTCGCGCATCGTCAAGGTGGCGAACGAGTTCCGGGTCCCGATCGTGCCGCGCGGCGGCGGCTCCGCGCAGGAGGCCGGCTCGACGCCCCCGCCCGGCGGCGGCATCACGATCGAGATGCTCCGCATGAACGAGATCATCGACATCGACGAGATGAACGGCACGGTGACGTGCCAGTCGGGCATCACCTATGTCAGCCTGATGAACACGCTGGAGAAGCGCGGGTGGAAGCTCGGCATCGCGCCGTCGGGCGCGATGGCCGGCACGCCCGGCGCGCACATCTCGCGGCCCGGCGTCGGCTGGGGCAACATCAAGTACATCAGCTCCGGCGACCAGACCCTCGGCCTCACGATGGTGCTGCCGAACGGCGACGTCGTGCGCACCGGCTCCGCGGCGAACCCCCACTCGGACGTCTTCTTCCGCTACGGCCTTGGCTCCGACCTGACCGGCCTCTTCATCGGCGCAGAAGGCGCGTTCGGCATCATGACCGAGTGCACGCTGCGCATCTTCCCCTTCCCCGAGCGCTTCTATCTCGAAGTCTACAAGACCGCCGACCTGGACTCCGCAGTCTCCCTCTTCCGCGACCTGGCGATCAACAACCTCGTCTGCTACATCTCCGTGCCGGTCATCAAGCCCGGCGAGCTGGTCATCTTCCACTATAACGTCGAAGGGGATGAGGAGGACGTGGACTACCGGATCGCCAAGATCCAGGGCATGATCGCCCGCCACCGCGACATGGAATGCCTCGGCACCGAGGGCGTGCGCAAGTTCTGGGATTACCGCTGGTTCCTCACCGGCGAGGAGTTCAAGGACGGCATCGCGGGCGCGGTCAACTACTTCCTCCCCTTCGACAAGCTTGTCAACGCGACGTGGGAGATGAAGCAGATCATGGATCGCCACCAGATCAAGACCTACGTGCAGCAGATGTTCCCTGAGCCGCACGGGTCAGAGCACGTCAGCCTGATGTTCCATCACCCGGACGACATGGCCGAGCGCGCAAAGGTGTGGGACGCGATGCAGGAGATGATGGATCGGGCGTTGGAGTTGGGTGGTTCGCCCTATTCAAAGGGCCGCCAGTGGGCCCCTTACCTGCAGAAGCATATGCAGGACACGGGCTACTGGCGCCTGCAGAAGGCGATCAAGGACCTGCTAGACCCCAACTACATCATGAACCCCGGCGTCATCGGGCTTTAAGGAGGACAGCATGGCGACAAACGGCATTCCTGCGCCCCGCGCCGGGGGTACCCGCCTGGAAGCGTTGCGGAAAGAGGTTTTCGATTGCAGCCGCTGTGGCTTCTGCCGCATCTGGGATTGGAAGGGCGTGGATTATGTCTGCCCCACCTATCCGTACACCGAGGGCTACGACACGCAGTATGCGCGCGGCCGCGTCAACATGGCGCAGGCCATCCTCAAGGGTGAGGCGGAGGTGGACGAAACATTCCTCGAACACCTTGCGCAGTGCACCCTGTGCGGCAGTTGCGGCGTCCACTGCCCCGTAGAGATGCCCCTCCTCGAAATCTGGAGCGCGATGCGCGCGGACCTGGTCGATGCCGGCTACATGACCGAGAACCAGCGAACTGTGCGCGACAACACCGTGCAGCACCACAGCATCTTCGGCCCCAATCGGCGCCCGGCAAACGCGGCCGCCCCGCGCAAAGTCGATGTGCTGTACTTCCCCGGCTGCCAGACCACGCGCAAGGCGCGCTACATCGGCAACTCGACAACGCAGTTGCTGGATAAGCTAGGCGTCGACTACGCCATGCTCGAAGAGGACGCGTGCTGCGGCTACCCGCTCTACGACATCGGCCAGATGGACGCGATGAAGCAGGCCGCGGAGTACACGCTCGCCAAGATCCAGGCGTACCAGCCGGACGTGGTGCTGACGACGTGCGCAGGCTGTTTCCGGGCGTTCTCCGTCGTCTATCCCGAGCTCCTGGGCCTTGATTCGGGCCTGAACTTCCAGCACACGCACGACTTCTTCCCGCAGCGCTTGGCCGGCAAGCTCCACGCCATCGACCGCACCGTGACCTATCACGATCCGTGCGTGATGGGCCGCCACATGGGCATCTACGACGAGCCGCGCGCAACGATCCGCGCCGTGCCGGGAGTGGAGTTGGTCGAGATGTACTCCAACCGCGAGCACGCGCTCTGCTGCGGCGC
>JALOOB010000516.1 GCA_025454635.1 Anaerolineae bacterium | reverse complement strand
TGCGCGGGTGCGCCGGTGGACGACCAGCGCGCCTGCCGCCGCAGCCGCAAACGGCGCATAGGTCACTGCGACGATCAGCGCCGCGCTCGCCGTGCGCGGCAGTGCCTCGCTTGCCAGTCCTCCGGCAAACCCGGCAATCGCATTGCCCGCGAGCGCGCCGAATCCCAGCCACGGCATCAGGCGGCGCGCGAGCGCGGAATCGGGCAGCAAGGCAGCAGGCGCCAGCGCCCACACCACGTACCAGTGCTGGAACCAGAAGCTGCCGACCAGCAGATACAGCAGCGCCCCCCAAGCGAGGGTGCGCCACAGGAGCCGGTCGTCGCCGCGCGCCGGCGCGGGTCGCATCTTCCACCTCGCAGGGCGGAAGTTGAGCAGCCACGGCGTCAGCCCCGCAGCAACCAGCGCGAAGAGGCCGTTTGCCAGCCCGATCGCCGTGCGCCGCGACGCTTCCCACGTCCACCCGCGGTCATAGTAGAGGTAGGAGTAGAGGATGCGCGCGGGCGAATTCGCGAGCGCCTCCGCCCGCTCCGCCAGCATGCGCGGCAGGCTCGCCCACCCCCCGAATGGCGCATACAGCAGGAACGAAAGGCCCACGCCGATGCCCGCGCCGGCCGCAGCGAGCCCCACCCCACGGCGCCACCCCACTTGCCGCACCAGCCACAGTCCCATCGCCGGCGCCGCGATCAACGCAGTCAGCTTGACGTGCGCCGCGAGCGCCAGGACAAACAATGCGAGCAGCCACCTCCGGCGCTGAAGGAGCCACAGGGAGAGCAGCAGGAGCGCGACCATCAGCGCGTCGTTGTGCGCGCCGACCGCCGACGATACGAGCAGCACCGGGCTCCACAACCAGGCGGCCAGCGCGGCCGCGGTCCACTGTGGGCGGCTGCGGCGAACCATGGAAGCGATCAGCGCGGCCGATGCGCCGGTCAGCGCGACCGCGAGCAGGCGATACGCGGTGAGGTACGCGATGAGATTGCCGCAGCCGGACGCGGAGCGCGGGCAGTCGTGCTCCGGCGCCCAGGCGTTCGCCGCCACCAGCGCAACTCGCGTCGCAGTCGCCACGCCCGCGCTCACGCCCTCCCACAGCGGCCCGTACGCGTCCACGTGATCGTGCCACGCCACGTAGCGGAAGAACGCCGCGCGGCGGTGCTCGCCGGGCGTCTCGATCAGTGGGTTCACCCCGGACTCGGCCATCATGCGCCCGCGGAAGACGTAGTCGAAGATATCGTGCGACTCCCCGGACGCGGCCGCGGTTATCAGGATGCCGGAGCACGTGAGCCACGTCGCCAGGAGGATCGCAAGCCGCCCGCGTGTCAGCCCCGGCGCGGCCAGCAGTGCGCGCAGCGCGAGCAACTGGAGGACGGTCAGGCCGAGGTACAGACCAAGATGCAGCGCGAGGCCGCCCCACGTCACCGGAACGAGCTCGGCCCACCCGGCGCGCGGGTTGCTGAGGCTGCCCTGCAGTGGATAGCGCAGCGCAAACGCCGCGCAGAGCGCCGCGCTGCCCAGCCCGAGCAGCGCCAGGCGCGCGTTCGTGCTCCGCGCCGCGGCCCGCAGCCGGAAAGCCCTCGTCACCTACGTCAGACTCCGCAACGCCTGTGCGATCCGGTTGCCGCGCCCAGCGCCCAGCAGCGCGATCGAGAGCAGGACGATGCTCCCGTACGCCCACTCCCACTCGTAAGGCCGCGGGATGTTCGCCAGCCCGATCCAAAGCTGCGCGCTGATGCCGATCGACACGAGCGCGCCCAGCCGCGTGAACAGGCCGATGAACATCGAGACGAAGATCCAGAACTCCGCCAGCCATACGAGCCAGCCGAAAACGCTGATGTTCGGGATGATGACGTTATCGAGCAGGAGCGCATTGGCTTGGGCCAGCGGCTTGATATTCACGCCGAAATCAGGCCCGCCGGCCGCGCGCATGTCCGCGATAAGCACGCGGCGATCCTGCTGGCTGAACACCGATTCCAGCCCCATCCAGTAGCACAGCCCGCTCGACCCGTTCGCGTCCCAGTGATTTGTCGCGGCTGGGACGGGAAACGCGAAATCATTCGCGCAACCGAAACGCGGGGGCAGCTTCCACCAGAGCTGGGTGAAGAAGAGGTAGGCCAGGCCGAGTCGGGCGAGCAGCATGCAGATACGGTACAGTCGGGAATCGCCGCGCGGTGCGGCCGGGCTTACCTGGGTCATCGAGGGCTCCCTTCAGGTGCAGGCTCTAGCGACTTCAGATATCCACGGGTTCGGGCCGCCACAGTTGGCGGTGCGTTCGCCAGGTCCCGCGCCAGCCGGCGCAGGTCCGCGAGCTCGTCCACATCGTACCACGCCGGCAGCAGCGCAACGCGTAGCCCTTCCGCCCCGGCGAGCGCCAGCGTGTCGGCGAGCACGGTCGGCGTGCTCATCTTCACGTCGCGCAACAGCCGCGGAACAGGCCGGCTGGCGCCTACCAGATAATAGCCGCCGTCGTCGCTGGGGCCGAAGACGACCTCCGCGCCGCGGGCCAGCGCATCAAACGCAGCGGCCACGTGCTCTGCGGGCAGCGATGGCCCGTCGCTGTTCATAATCACGACGCGTGAATACCCGCAGCCGAGCAGCGCGGTCAGCGCATTGTCGAGCCGCTCACCCAGCGACGCGCCCTGCTGAAGGGTGAGCGCAAAGTCCGGCGCGAGCGTGGCGAAGTAGGGTTCGCTGCCCTTGGGCAGATAGAGGATGCCCCGGTCGACCCCCGGCACGCGCCGCGCGACGTCCAAAGTGTCGGCCAACAGGCACTCGTACAGCTCCGCGGCCGCCTCCGGGGTCAGGGGCGGGGTGAGCCGGGTCTTGGTCTGCCCGGCTTCGGGCCGCTTCGCGATAGTTAGGAGCGCGTTGGAAGCGATCCGCGCCGCCGGCCCCATGAGCTACCAGCTCAACGTCTGCGCGCCGTTCACCAGCGCCTCGACCGCCGCGGCCGCGCCGACGAGCTGCGCGCCCGGCACGAGTTGCTCCGGCCCGATGTTGCGCGGCTTAACGCATGCCCCGCACACCCACAGTTGCCCGCCGTTGTCCACGAACTTCTGGATCAACTCCTCCAGCGGCGCAAAGCCGTTCGCCTGCAAGCCCGCCGCGTAACCGCGCGTCGCGCACCACACCCCGTCGACCGTCAGCAGCATCGTCACGTCCTGACCCGCGGTCAGCCCCGCATTCGCCACCACAAAAGCCAGCGACGCGCGCTCGACATCGTCCTTGCCGCGCGTGTTGTGAAGCATCACCTTGCCCATGTTGATTGCGCCTTCCTGCCGGCCTACTTCCGCCGGACGAGATAATACGGTCCCTGTTGGTCCACCAGTTGGTGCCCGCTCATGCGCGTCCAGGCGGCCAGGTCCACCGCCACGCTCGGGTCGGTGGCGTGGATGGCGAGCGTCTCGCCCGGCGGCATCTTGCGCACGAGGCCGGCAATGGTCTCCAGCGGCCCGTCGCCGCACCCCTTATCGCCTGCGTCGTAAAAATGGTCCGCAGCGAACGGCATGTTGGCCGGATCGGCCGCGGCCGCCCTTTGCGCCTGCGCCACCGCAGCAGCGGCTGCTTGCTCCGTCCCCGTCCACACGATCAGTGACGTTTCCGTGCGTCGAACGCCCACGGCGTTCCCGAT
>JALOOB010000515.1 GCA_025454635.1 Anaerolineae bacterium | reverse complement strand
AACGTTGCGGCGCCGGCGAACTACGACGACGGCCGCATCGGCGACACCGTCGTCAGCGTCGCCACCGACTGATCCTCTCGAACCGACCCGATGGTGCGCGTTCCGACAGGAGCGCCCCATCGGGTCACCGTCCGCGCATTCAGGCCCGATGGGTTCCGGCAACCTGTCGGGCCTTCCTCATTAACCGCCGAGACAGCCTTCCCACCCCGCACCTCCCACGCGGATCACATTCGCCTCCCGCATCGTTCTATCCTATTGACTGACAGTGACGCTAGTATTGCGCGTGAGGAGGATGAAGTGGCGGTCAATGATGTTGTGGACCTGCTGCGCATGCTGCGCCGGGGCGCCGGCGAGGAGTTGGAGCGGGCCGCAGGCCCCGAGGCCATCACCCTCGTCGAGGAAATCGACGGCCTCGTTCGCGAGCGGATGCGCCAGAGCGATATGTATTTCTCCCTCTGGGATGAGTTCGATACCGACCCGGACAGCAACCGCGCCGAGTTGATCGGCGCGATCGAAGCCGCGGTCGAGGGCGACGCCGAGTTCGGCGCTCGGCTTAAGTCGCTCGAAGAGGAATACGATCGGCTCGCGCTCGACGAGGGCGCGGGCCACATGGAGGAGCCGGACGCAGGCGTCCTGGTCACCGGCCACCTTGAAGACGGCGCGGCGCTCATCGGCGAGGACGGCGCGGCGCTCACCGCCGGCCAGTTCGAACCCGAGCAAGGCGGCCGTCTCCTGTCCAGCCGCGGCGACATGGACGGCGAGACCATGCTCGGCCAGGGCGCCGACGCCGCGCCCATTACCGACGGCGAGGACATTCTCGGCTCAGCCTATGTCTACGAGCAGTTCCTCCCCGACGAGGACCTGGAAGACTCCGCAAAGCGGCCGGGCAGCCTGTACGATTCACCGGCTGAGACAGAGGCGGCGACGCGCCCCCTGTCCACCGGCGACATCCGCACCCTCATCCAGCCCGTCGAGATGGCGCTGGAGGGCAACCTCGACATACGCGAGCGCGACCGCGCGCTCCTCAGGCAGCGGCTTGGCTGGATCGAAGAGGAACTCCGCCGCGGGCAGGCCCTTGACGGCGAACGGCTGCGAGGCGACATGATCTACGTGCGCGACGCCGCGCCGGATCTCTGGGACATTCTCGTGTGGAATCTGCGGGACGTGGGCGAGCTGCTGCCGGTCGCCGCGCAAAGCGCGCTGAGCGAGCTGGCCGGCCCGGCCCAGCGCCGCGCCACCGCTGACGGTTGAGAGTAGGAGTGAGAAGATGCAGTTCAAACAAGGCGTAAACGTGCGCATGGCCGACGGAACGAGCGTCGGGCAGTTGGAGCGCGTCGTGGTCGACCCGCGCACGAAGGAGATCAACTATCTGGTCGTCCGCAAGGGCGCTTTCTTCACGACCGATCGCGTCGTGCCCCTGACCCTCGTCGCGCAGGCAGACGAAAACGAGATCGCTCTCCGCGAAGACGCGGGCGACCTGGAGCGCCTGCCGCCGTTTGAGGAGCGGTATTACGTGCCGGCTGACTCCGAAACTATCGCGCCCGCCGCGGGCTACGCGCCCACCATGTACGCCTACCCGCCCCTCTCCGGCGGCGAGATGGGCGGCATGGCCAGCATGACCATGTCCGGCCAGAACCACCTCGGCGCGCTCACCGTGCCCGAGCCGGTCGTCGAGCAGACCCAGCGCGCCATCCCCGAAGACAACGTCGCGATTCGCGCAGGCGCCCGCGTCGTCGCGGCGGACGGCGAGCAGGTCGGTTCGGTCGAGCAGGTGCTCACCAGTCCGCACGCCGACCAGGTCAGCCACTTCGTCATCAGCCAGGGCCTGCTGTTCAAGGATCGCAAGCTGATTCCGGTGGGCTGGGTGCAGGACATCGGCGAGGAGCAGGTGACTCTCGCGGTCTCCGTCATCCGGCAGGCGCGCCCGGCCCCGACTCGACCGGCCCGACTGCCCTCTTCGGCGCCGACGTCTGATCGATTGCCGCCGTCAGGTGCGCGCAGAAAATCGCGATCATGTTGCTCAGATACACCCAGATCAGCACCGCCACGACGCCCCCGAGCGACCCGTACACCACCTCGTAGTTCACCAGCCCGCTCGCCAGATACCAGCTGAACCCCTCCGTCAGCACCTGCCACGTCACGGACGCCACCAGCGCGCCCGCCAGCGCCGCGCGCCAGCGCACTCGCGTGTTCGGCACCCATTTGTAAAACGCCAGAAAGAGGACGAAGCTGGCGAACCACGGCACAAAACCCGAGAGGATCACCCACTGGCGCGTGTCAAGCAGCGCCTCGATAGACGGGAGGATAAGCTGCGCCCTCGGCAGGAGGCTCGTCCCTACGCTCAGCACGACACTGACGATAAACAGGACGAGCAGCACGAGCGCCATCTTGAGCCCCATCACCCGGTGGCCGAGCAGGTTTCGCAGCCGGGCGTCCGGCCACGCCCGCGTCAGGTTAAAGCTCAGCGCGCTGAAAAAGCCGATGCCCGACCACAGCAGGGCCACAAACGCGACGATCCCGATCGGCGCGCTAAGCCGCAGGATCTGGTCGAGGTTGCTCGCCAGCAGGGTGCTGGGCAGCGGAAAGATATCGCGCAGGAGCAGGCGCAGTTGATTGTACACATCCTCGCGCTCCAGCAGCAGGCTCGCCGCCGCCACCAGAAAAACCAGCAGCGGGAACAGCGAGAGGAACGCGTAATACGCCATCGCGGCCGCTGCCTCCGCCCCGCGCTGGTCGTTAAAACTCCTGACCGCGCGCACGAGCGACTGGGGCGCGCGCGCCACAAGGTGGCCGGCAACCCCGGCAACTCTGGCCGGAAGCTCAATGAGTCGCATGCAATCGCGCCCTCAAGTCAGTTCGCGCTGCGCCGCGCGCCTGTGGGCGATGGAGCGCCTCCGGCGCTCCATCGCCCACAGGCCGCCTATCCAGGCAGCTACTTCCCCTGCCCCAGCCGCTTCCGCAGCATCGCCTTCCACCCCTCCGCCAGCTCCGGCGAAAGCAACAACTCTTCCGCGAACACGCGCTCGAACTCGCCGTGAAAGTTCGCGTTGACCTCCGCCACCGAATACGCGCGCTCCGGCCGCGACACCAACACCAGCTCGTCCCCCGCAGCCACCTCGCCCGGCTCCAGCACCCGCAGATACCATCCCGTGCGCTGCGTCTCGTTCGACCGGCGCAGAAAACCCGCCAGCCCCACCTTGCGCTCCTGCGTCGAGCAGGGCACGCGCGGCGCCGACACCTGCGCGACCGCCCGCCCTTCCAGAACGCATAGTGCTCCAGCGGGTGCGCGCAAACGGCCTGGTCCGCAGAGCCGTGATGCCGCTTATCCGCGACCTCGTCGCCCGCGTGCCCCGCCGCAGTCAGCAGCACCGGCCCCGCCACCGCTCGCCGGTGAATGGCCGACCGCCACTCCCCGCGTTCATCCGACCGCGTCTCCGGGACGCCAATAGCGAGAGTATGAATACGCATGGTTCTCCGTCCGCTAAGTGATGCGCAAACATTAACCCATTTCTCCCGGAAAGGCAACCGCATTTAAGCCAAAAAGCAATTACCATTCCTTGACAAAGAAATCATATATGCTTTATCATGGGGCCACTTACAGGCCCACCGGGAGGATGCTATGCCTTACGTCGGGATCAAGGAACTGAAGAACCAGACCACGGAGATTCTGCGCGGGGTGCGCGAGGACGGCATGGAGTACGTCGTCACCTTCCACGGGCGCCCGGTCGCCGTGCTCCTGCCCATCACTGACGACTTCCTCGCGGACGAGCACGCGCGCGCGGTGCGCCAGGCCCTGCCCAGCGCGCAGCTCGTGTCCGAGGTCCGCGCGGTCACGCCCGGTCCTTTCTGAGCGCGAATTGGCGCGTGCCGTTCTCCCTCAGTTATACTGTCTGCCAACCGTCTCTTTGCCACGGAGCAGAGCGAGCGCGCAGAGGAAACGAACTGGAACAACCGCCCTCAGCAGAAACCTTCTCGACTCCCTCTGAGCCCTCTGTGATCTCGGTGGCAAAAGACGAACCTGTTAAAGGGAGAACACATGCCACGCGCACTCAAAACCGTCGCATCCACCGCGGCCGTCGCCGCGTCGCTCACCGGCCTCATGCTGGCCCCCGCGCTCAAAGACTTGATCAAGCGCCAACCCACCGGCGCACGCGGGATCGTCTCGCTCGAAGGCGCCTATCGCCTCTGCAAAAAGACCAACCTGCAGGGCTGGGAGCTCGTGGACTTCGTCACCGAGTTGGTCCACGCCAAGTTCCGCACCTACTCCGTCCGCAACCTGTGGGACACCCCCGCCCTCGCCTTCAAGTACGGCATGGGCTACTGCACCCAGTATAACCTCGCGCTCGCCCAGTTGCTCCGCCGCCTCGGCTTCGCGGTGCAGCCCGTCTTATGGGCCACACCTGGCTCCAGGTCAGCTACAACGGCGAAACCCGCGACGTTTGCGCGGGCAACGCTGAAAACAAAGCGGGGGCGGTGGATTTCCGCCCCCTGTCCAAAGTCTATCCCGGCGCGCCCGCAGCGCTCCTCGCCACCCATCTCGGCCTCATCTGGTATGCCGGCGCCCTCGAGTGGAAGGCCCTGCTCACCCGACAGACCCGCCCCTCCTGGATGTGGGAGCCCCGCTGATGCCCGCCGGCTCCGCTGAACAGCGACTCTATCATCTCGCGCGAAACCTGGCAGTTCCGGAGTTGGCGTCTGTCCGAAGACCTAGCTCAGTGTGAGCATCCTGAGCGGAGACCGACCCGCAAGGTCAAGGCGTGTCGAAGGATGCAACTGCCTGGAACGAGCAGCGTATCCTTCGACTACAGCCCTTCCGGCTTCCGCTCAGGATGCCTCAGGTCCGACCATTTGGCATCCCTGATGGGTTTTCGGACGAAGAGTTACTTCAGCGAGTAGATAAACGCATCCAGTTGCGCGTCGCTCCACTCCGCCGCGGGCAGCCCCAGCATCGCCACCGTGAACCCGCGCTCGCTCTGATA
>JALOOB010000210.1 GCA_025454635.1 Anaerolineae bacterium | reverse complement strand
GGATGGAAGGGCTGGCCCGGACTCCTGAATTTGTTCGTGTTGTAGGCGGGGAAGGCGGTGACGGTCACGTCCGCAAGGGTGAGGGATTCGCCGGGGCGCAGGACGCGCGCGGTCGGGCCGAGCTTGCGCGCGGCGCCAGGATTGGCGATGACGACCGTGCCTTCATGGCTGATCTTCTGAATGTCTTCCGCCGAGCAGTGATCGAAGTGATCGTGCGTGACGAGCACCAGATCGGCCTTCGGCTGACCTTCGCCTAGCTTCCATGGATCGATGTAGATGACCGGCTGCCCGTCGATGCGGAAAGAGTCGTGCCCCAGGCGGCTTAACTGCCGCAATAACTCGGGATATTGCACGTTAACCTCCTTTATCTCTCGTCAGGTTCGACCGCCAGTAGAGAACGCTTGACGACGATCAGCGTGAAGTCGTCGTACTGCGCTTCGCCGCCGGCCCATGCGCGCACCTCGGCGTCGATGGCGTCGGCGATGGACTCAGCAGGCTCGGCGCGGTGGTCGCAGATGCAGTCCGTGAGCCGCTGCTCTCCGAATGACTCGCCCTGCGCGTTCAGCGTGTCGATTGCGCCATCGGTATAAAACAATACGACATCCCCCGGCAGTAGGTCAACTGCCCTTTGCTCAAACTGCGCGTCCGAGACGATGCCCAGCGCCAGCCCGGCGGTCTTGAGTTCGACCGCGCTTCCGCCCGACGCCGGAATATGGAGCGCGAGGTTGTGTCCGGCGCTGCTGTACGTGAGGCGATGGGCCATGGCGTCAAGCAGGCCGTAGTGAACGGTGACGAACATGTCCGATGCGCTGTCCGAAATGATCAACTCGTTGACGCGCTGCAGGGCGGTGGCCGGCTCGCGGCCGCTGAACGCGACCGCGCGCATAATGGTGCGCGCGAACATCATGTAAAGCGCGGCGGGCACGCCCTTGTCCGAGACGTCGGCGATCAGGAAGGCCTGCCGGAAGGGGCCAAGGCGCATGAAGTCGAAGAAGTCGCCGCCTACCTCACGCGCAGAGCGCCAGCGGTACGCCACCTGGTAGCCGTCGAGCCGGGGCGCCTGCTGCGGGAGCAGGCTCTTCTGGATGTCATGCGCGAGTTCGAGCTCGCGGCCGATGCGCGCGCGGTCCGCCTCCTGCACCTGGAGCCGCGCATTCTCGATGGCGATGGCGGCCTGGTTGGCGATGCCGAGCACGATGCGGATGCGGCGCGGGCTGAACACGTGCGCGCTGTCCACGTCGTCGGCCAGCAGCGCGCCGATGGGTTCATCCGCGACGAGGAGGGGAACGACGAGCACGGTGCGGCTGCCAAAACGCTCGCGCCAGGCCGGAGGGATGCGGGGATTGCCCTCGGTGTCGTCGACGACGAGCGGCTGCCCGGTGCGGCACGCGTCGTCGAGCAAGGGCAACTCGCCGGGCCGGATGATGACGCCCATGTAAGGCTCCGCCAGGTCGGGACGCCCGGCATGGACGGTGCGCGCGCGAAAATTGCCCTCGTCGTCATTGAGCAGCGCCACGCAGCGGTCGACGCCGGTCAGCGCGGGGACGATGCGCGTGACCTGTTCGAGCGTGACGTCGACCGGCTGGAGCCTGCGGATGGCCTCCGCGACTTGCAGCAGCACGGTCGAAGTCCAGGCTTCTTCCTCGCGCATGGCGGTGAGCCGCGCGTTGTCGACCGCGGCCGCGATCTGGTGCGCGATGCCGGCAAGCATGGCGAGGCGGCGGTCATCCAGCTCGGGAACGCGCTCGCGGCTGAACCCGGCGCCGAGCACGCCGAAGACTTCGCCCTTGTTCAACATGGGCAGGAGAGCGACCAGGTCGCTGCCGCAGACGCGGTGCAGCTCAACGGGCAGCGGGTCGCCGTCGATCCCCGTCTCCAGCACGGCGGGACGGCGGGTCAGGCGCAGGGCGTCGAGCGCGGGCCAGTCTCCTTCCGGAAAGCGGAGCGCAGAGGCAGGCACCTCGCCTGCGCTGATGCCATAGGCCCCGCCAAACTCGAACGCCCCGTATTCCTCGTCCCAAAGCCAGAGCAACGTGGACTCGACGCCCGCGAGCATCGCGGTCACACGGACCGCGGTTTCGAGCACCTCTTCCATACTCTCTGCCTGGCTCGTGGCTTCGGCAACCTGGAGCATGACGGTTGTCGTCCACGCTTCCACGCGCTGCGCTTCGTAGGCGCGGGCCGAATTGACCGCGACCGCCGCCTGGTCGGCGAGGGTGCGCAGTGTGAAGAGATCGTCCGCGCCGAATGCGTCGCGCTCGGTGCTCTGAACGTCGAGCACGCCGAGTACCTCGCCCTCGATCATCATCGGGACGGCCATCTCCGCGCGGGTGTCGGGCAGCAGGCGCGGGTCGTCGGGAATGTAGCGCGGCTCCTGCGTCACGTCGTTGGCGATGAGCGTCTGGCCGCTCTGCGCGACCCAGCCGACGATGCCCTCGCGGCCTATGCGGTACATGCGGCCCTCGGCGTGCCACTTCTCGTTGAGGCCCTGGCCGCTCGAAGCCCTGAAGACGGCGCGGTCGCTGCCCGGCTCGATCAGGAAGATCTGCGCGTGGTAGTAGCCGAACCGCGAGCGGATCAGCTCAACGAGCTGCGTGAGCAGCGGGTCAAGTTCGAGAATATTCGCGACGCGACGCCCCACTTCGGAGACGGCGGTCAGCGCGTTCAGCCGGCGTTCGGCGCGCTCGAAGAGGCGGGCGTTGTTGAGCGCGGAAGCGGACTGGTTGGCGAGGATAGCGAGAAGGCGCAGGTGGCTTTCATCGAATGCGTTCGGCAGGGGGCTCTGGATAGATACCGCGCCGATCGCCGTATCCGCGACGAGCAACGGCAGGTAGATGCCGGAGCGAGGCGGATTGTCGCTGAGGTAGGCCGGCCGGGCGGGGAGCGACGCCATCTCGGCTGCGAAGTCGCGGACAAGCAGCGGTTGGTGCGCGGAACGGAGCCAGCCGATGATGCCCTGGCCCTCTGGAACGCGATAGCTTGCGGCTTCCTGCCGGACGCCATCCTTGATCCAGACCTTGATGCGGTACTGGTCGCCGTCAAACAGGCCGAGCTGGAATGTGTCGGTCGGGACGATGCGGCCAGCAAGCTGATAGATCAGCTCGCACAACTCGTCCTGGTCCATCTGGGCCTGGAGGATGGAGCGGCCGATGTCGGCCAGCGCGGCAAGCTCCGCCTGACGCTGGGAGATACGCCGCCGCGGCGAGGGCCGGGGGGTCGGCCGGCGCGGGCCGGCGACCTTTCCGCTGCTCACGCGGCGTCCCGCTTGATCATCGTCAGGAGGTTCCCGTCGGGCAGAATCTCGTACCGCACCTCATCCATAAGCTGGTGCATGAGGTGGAGGCCAAGCCCACCGAGCGGCCGGTCTTCGAGGGGCAGATCTGTATCGGGCCGGTTGACTTTGCCCGGCTTAAAAGGCCGGGCGCGGTCGCGCAGGCAGATGGTGACGACGCCCTCGCGCAGCTCGAAGCTGACCACGAGCGCGCCGCCCTTGCCATTGTAGCCATGCTCGATCACGTTGCTCGCCGCCTCTTCAACGGCAAGCGTGAGGTCAAACCGCAGGTCATCGCGGACGTTCGCATCGTCGCAGGCCGTCTCGACAAACTCAATCAGCGCCGGCAGGTCGTTCATATTGCCGCTGCACAACATTTCACGCGCAAATGGTTGGGTCACTTCCGTCATCCGCAGGGAGATAGCAAAAGCTGGAAACCAGCCCGCCGGCCGGCTTCCAGCCACTGAGTTTCCTCGCTCAAGGGCCGCGGCCTAGAAGCTCCCGACCGCTTCCGCTTCGGTGTCGAAAATCATGAACTGGCCGCTCAGGCCCGTCAGGTCCAGGACCTTGCGAATGTTCGGGTTGACCTCGGCGAGCCGCATATCCCCGCGATTCCAGCGGCGGCAGGTTTTCCACGTGCTGATCAGTTCGCGCAATGCTGCGCTGGACGTATAGCTGACGTCTTTCATATTGACCACGAGCTTATAGTGGCCCGCGTCCGTGAGGCTGCGTAGCTGCTGCCCGAGTTCGGGCGCAACGCTCCCATCGATACGTCCACCAAGCCGGACGAGGGTGCAGCGCTTCATGTCGACGTTCGAGAACTCCATGTGAATCACCTCCGTGGGAAACCGCGATCCGGTTAGGCGCGGGATAGGCAAGACGAACAAGCGCCATATAAGTTCGGGAGTCCACTATACCATAAACCGGGACGCGACACAATTTCAGTTAGGCGTCTACTGGCGCAGGGGAACCCGCCGCGGAGCGCGCAAGGCCCACCGTCGCCATGCCGAGGCCGAGGTAACTCCAGAGCAGGATGCTCATGTGCGGGTAGACCAGGTTGAAGAGGTAGTGGTCGAAGATGCCGCCCACGAGCCCGCCAATGACTGCGCCGAGCAGCCCGAGCAGAAGCGCCTCGATCTGCGGATCGAAGCGGCCGCGGCCGGCGGGCTCCGCGCCCGGTGAGACCGCGCGCCACGCGCGGAACAGGTTAGCGAGATACGCGACGATGACGACGATGAATGCGACCACGCCGACGATGCCCATGATTTCCGCCATGAGCAGGAAGAGGTTGGAGACGCCGACATAGAGGTCCGCGTCGGGCGACCCGGCGAAGCCGACGCCGAACCATGGATAACGGGAGATGAGCGCGAGCGCGTCCTTGTATTCGCCCAGGCGCATCAGCGTGGCGCGGTCCTGCAACTGGATGCCTTCGACAAAGCGCGCGACGTAGGCTTGCGCCTGCGGAAGCAGGAGCAGCAGCGCCGCGCCCACGACGGCCAGCAGCAGAAGTTTCCGGTAGCGCAGGACGCCGATGACGAGCAAGCCGGCGGCCAATCCGACCAGCGAGCCGCGGCTATACGTAAGATAGAGGGCCAGCAGTTCGACGGCGAGGAACAGGGCCACGAGCCACCGGCGCAGCAGGGGCGCGGGCGTGACGAGCTGCGGCGCGGTGAAGGCGATGATGAGGATCAGGAACCCGCCGAGCACGTTGGGGTCAACCATCGTGCCGATCGCGCGCATGGGGTTCTCGGCGCTGTCCTCGATGTAACGGAGAGCGCCCGCGCCGCCGGGATATCCGAAGCGGCCGAGCGCGTCAAGGATGCGGATGGTCAGGGTCTCCGGGATCACATAGAACACGACGGCGATGGCCGCGGCAACCGCGCCGGCGAGCATGATCAGGCGGGAAAAGAAGAATACGTCCGCGCGGGTGCGGAGGATGTTGACCAGCGCAAAGAAGAACGCGATCGCCAGCGCGAGCTCCGCGAAGTTGCGGATGGTGGTCATGGTGGGGCGGCTGAAGCGGAGGCCCTGCGCGAAGGCGAAAAAGGCCATGAGCAGGAAGAGCAGGACGGCCGGGCCGATAGACGTGCCGAGAACCGCGCGGTCGCGGCGGGTGGCGATGCGCATGATCCACACGAAGTAGACGGCCAGCACCGCGAGATTGAGGAACGTCGGCGTGAAACCGATCTTGAACGGCAGGGTCGCGAAGGGCAGGAAGCCGATCACCGCGAAGACGGCGATGAGGCCCCAGCGCGCATCGCTCAGCATGAGCAGCGCGGCGACTGCGACCAGCGCCGCGGCTGCGCCATAAAGCGGCCCGGCTATCGAAACCAGCAGCGCGGCCAGCAGCGCGCCGCCGATGATCAGGGCGGCGCGGCCGGCCCACGCGATGCGGGGATCGGCGTTGAACAGGACGCGCTCGACTCGGTTCAGAAGCATTACGGGATTATACCATTCAGTCTATCGTTACCCGGCCCAGGCGGATGCGTCCGTCTTCGGTGGCCGGCTGCAGCGGCAGATTGCGGATCGCCGGTTCCTCGCCCGCCCGCAGCTCGTACATCCCCGCGCGCAATTCGTACTCGCCCGGCGGCAGCTCGGCGGGGAGGCGGAGGCGGTGGGTGTCGGGCGCCAACTCGGCCTGCTTCCAGCGCGTCGTCGGCGTGAATCCGCCGACCGGCTCGCCGTCAGACTGCGCGACGACCTGGCCGTCAGGCCCCAGCAGGTGGACGAACACCTTGTAATTCTGCGACGTCTCCCGTTGGCTGAACCAATAGAGCGTGACGTCGAGGCCGCGCTCGCCGCAACGAGGATAATGAGCAACGGCGCGGCGAGGGTCAGGCCAATCCGGTCGCGGCGGCGCGCGTTCCAGCGGTGTGTCCACGCGAGCGCGGCCCACGCCAATGCGCTGACGCCGACCACGACGGCGGATGCCACCGCCGCGCGCGACGGGCCGAAGCGGAAGGCGACCTCCTGCGTGCCCGCGGGCACGTCCACTGTGACCAGGCCGAGCTCGCCTGAAGGATACGTCTTGACCCGTTGGCCGTCCAGGTAGCCCCACCACGCCGGCAGATGGAACTGGTGCAGCCGGACCTGCGGCGGCGGGTTCGCGTCGAAG
>JALOOB010000209.1 GCA_025454635.1 Anaerolineae bacterium | reverse complement strand
TTATCGCCAGCCGCGAAGCCGCGCTCAGCCTCCCCGAGACCTTCGTCCCGGTGGACCACGCGGTCGTCGGCATCGTTGACGAACTGGACATTCGCTAAATGTACATCGGCCAGGTCTCCGGCACCGTCGTCGCCACGATCAAGCACCGCATGTTCGAGGGCCACAAGCTGCTGCTCGTCGAGCGGCTCGACCTCGACGGCGCGGCCACCGCGAAGTACGACATCGCAGTCGACGCCGCGCAGGCCGGCGTTGGCGACCGCGTCCTTGTCCTGGACGAAGGCACCGGCGCGCGCCAGGTCCTCAACGTCGAGCCGTGGGGCCCCGTCCGCGCGGTCATCGTCGGCATCATCGACGAAGTCAACACTGATTAGCCACAGAGGACACAAAGATCGTAGAGGTCTGCAGGGGCAGGGAGACCTCTCTCCTGCAAACCTCTGCGCCCTCTGTGGCAAAAAAGGAACACCCCTTGGCATACGGTGGTTATTCAGGTAGCGGCGGACCAATGACCGAGCGCGCGCTGCGCGACGAGTTCGTCCGCATCGGCCAGCTCATGCACCAGCGTTCGTACGTCACCGCAACCGACGGCAACCTCTCCGCGCGGCTCGGCCCCGACCGAACCGGTTGCGACCGCTTCCTCGTCACCCCCTCCGGCCTCAGCAAGGGTTACATGCGGCCCGACCAGATGGTCGTCATCGACTGGGACGCCAAGCCGGTGGGCGAGTCAAAATACGGACCTGCACGCGGCCTCAAGCCGTCCTCGGAGATCCTGCTGCACCTCGAAGCGTACCGCCAGCGGCCCGACATCGCGGCGGTCGTCCACGCGCACCCGACCCACGCCATTACCCTGAGCATCGCCGGCATCTCGCTTGCGCGCTGCCTTCTGCCCGAAGTCATCGTCACGCTCGGCCTCATCCCCACGACGGAATATGCCACCCCGGCCAGCGCGGAGGGCGCGACCGTCATCCGAGACCTCATTCGCCACCACGACGCGATCGTCCTGCAACGGCACGGCAGCGTCACGGTGGGTGCGTCGGTGTGGGACGCGTACTTGAAGCTGGAGAAGCTGGAGAACGCGGCGGAAGTCACGTACAAGTTACTCACCCTCGGCCGCGAGCTGCCGTTCCCGCCCGGCGCGGTGGACAAGCTCATCGACAACCGCGAGAAACACGGCATGCTCCGCGCCGGCGAGCGGGACGCGATCCGCGAAGCGTGCGGCGTCTGCGGCATCGCGGGCGCCTGCCCCGTGCGGCGGTAGGGGCGACTGGCGGTCGCGCTGCGGGGAGCGCCCCCCATTTTTTGCGCCCACGCGCTCCCTCTGTTACAATTCATTCGTTCCACGCCCCCATCGTCTAGAGGACCAGGACACAGGCCTTTCAAGCCTGGTGCAGGGGTTCGAATCCCCTTGGGGGCACTGGCGCAGACATTTTACGGCCTCGCCGACACTGGCGGGGCTTTCTCATTTCCGCAACCCCCCGCGCCCCGCAGCGTATACACCTTCGAGCGCGCACGCGCATCATGTTCTCGGAGGCAGCACCATGTCCACACCGCGCCGCCGCTTCTGGGCCGGCCTCGGCATCATCCTCCTCGTCCTTATCATTGGCTACATCGCCATCCGTCCGTTCCACCTGCGCTGGGGCGCGACCCCAGCCGAAGTAGCCGCTGCCATGCCCGGCGACGTCGCGGGCCACTCCTGGACCCGCGCGGTCACCGTCGATGCCACTCCCGAGCAGATCTGGCCCTGGCTTGTCCAGTTCGGGCAGGGTCGGGGCGGCTGGTACAGCTACGACTGGCTTGAGAACCTGCTCGGCTTCGACATCCACACCGCCGACCGCATCCTGCCCGAGCACCAGAACCCGCAAGTGGGCGACACCATCTGCATGTCGCCCACAGTCTGCATGAGTAAGGTCAGCGTTATCGATCCGAACCGGTTCTTCGGCTGGCAGGCGGCGGACGATGCGGGCAATCCCGTCTGGACCTTCACCCTCGGCTTGACGCCGGTGGACGCCGCGCGCACCCGCCTCGTCGTGCGCGAGAGCTTCTCCGCGGCGGTCTTCCCCCCGCCCGCGTTGATCGCGCTCGAGCTTCCGGACACGGTCATGGAGCTCAAGATGCTCGACACACTAAGGCAGCGCGCCGAAGGCCGGGCGCCGTCCCCGCTCGTCACCGTATATGAGATCGTCGTGTGGCTCGCGGTTTTCATCACCGGCATCGTCGCTTTTGCGCAGTTCGTCCGCCGCGCCGACTGGCAGAAGCCTCTCCTCGTTGCCATTGTCGCGGCGCTGTTCTTGCTCGCGCTTACCTTCCTCTACCCGCCGCTGTGGCTGCGCGGCATCCTCGCGCTCGGCCTGATCGCCGCCCTCGCCCTGACCCGGCCCGCCGCGCAACAAGCGCGCGCTCCCCGTCCCGCGCAGGCGGGCTAACCGCGCCGCTGCGCACCCGCGCCCATGCCTCGCCACCCAGGCTCACGCCCCGTACCCCAAACCGTCCCAACCTGTGCTACACTACCCGCATCCTTCGTTAAGGAACACGCGCCATGCCCACTGCCATCATCCGCCTCGCGCTTGTTGCGTTTATCGCCGCGCTCGCCGTCCTCCCTGCTCCCGCCGCCGCGCAGGATACGCCCCTCCGCATCGCCGCGGAGCCGGCCGTCCCGCCATCCGTCGCGCGCGCGTTCGTCGACGCGCTCGCCTCCGCGGGAGTCTCCGCCGAGCTTGCGCCCGCGCCCGCCGACCTCCGCCTGCTCCCACACGGCTCCGACGCCGCGCCCGCCGCGCAGCAGGTCCTGGCCCCCGCCGTGCGCATGGCCTCCACGCTCGAAGGCATCACCCTGGCCGAATTGCGCGCCGTGTGGACCGGCGCCGGAAAGTCCCCCGCCTTCAGCCGCATCCACGTCACCGCCAATACCGCGGGCGCGCTGGCGCCCCTGCTCGGCGCGGCAGGCCCCAACGTCAAAGTCGCGGCGGCGGACAAACTCGATGCCGCGGTCTGGGCCGACAAGGCGGGCATCGCCGTCGTTCCGTTCGACGCGCTCACCGTCCGCCTGCGCGCGCTCAAACTCGACGGCCAGAATCCGGCCGACAACCGCTTTGACGCCTCGGCCTGGCCCCTGACCCACCGCGCAACCGTCGCCGCAGACACCGAGCGCGGCCGCGCCGCTCTCGAAGCAGCAAAGTCCGCGCTCCCGGCCACCAACCGCGACCCCTCCAAGCTCACCGTCCTCGTCATGACCGGCGTCACCGCCATGGCCCGCCACTCCGCGGTCGCCATCGACAAGTCCGGCGACCCCGCCTTCCTCGCGCGCAAAGTCGGCCCTGAGCTCGCCGCAGCCGACATCACCACCGCCAGCAACGAGATCCCCTTCGTCGCCGGTTGCGTCGCCAACCCCAGCGCCAACAACCTCGTCTTCTGCTCCAAGCCGGAATACTGGGAAAACCTTGCGCTCTCCGGCGTCGATGCGGTCGGCCTCAGCGGCAACCACCTGCTCGACTTCGGCCGTAAGGCTGCGCTCGACTCCCTCGCGTTCTACCAGTCCAAGGGCATCCCCGTCTACGGCGGCGGCGCGAACGAAAAAGCGGCTGCCGAGCCGCTGATCATCGAGCGCAATGGCAACCGCATCGCGTTCCTCGCCGCCAACCAGCACGGGCCTGCGGTCGCCTGGGCCGGCCCCGACAAGCCCGGCTCTGCCCGCTTCGACCTCGCCAAAATGCAGGCCGCCATCCGCAGCCTCGAGCCAGAGGTCGACCTCGTCTTTGCCGAAATCCAGCACCTCGAAACCAACTACCAGGGCGATTACGTCAACGTGCCCAACGACCGCGCCGAGATCGACTTTCGCGGGCTCATCGACGCGGGCGCCGACGTCGTCACCGGCGTCATGGCCCACGCGCCCCAGGCCGTCGAAACGCGCAAGGGCAAGCTCATCCTCTACGGCCTCGGCAACCTCTATTTCGACCAAACCTGGTCCTGGCCCACCCGCACCGGCCTCGTCCCCCGCCACACCATCTACGACGGTAAGCTGCTTAACACCGAACTGCTCGTCACCGTCATCGACAAAAACTTCCAGCTCCGCTGGGCCACCCCGGCCGAGCGCGCCCAAGTGCTCAAGAGCATCTTCAACGTCAGCCGCTGGTAGCGTCAGCGCCGTTCACTCTCACCGCCCCGCCCTCCCGGCGGGGCTCTTCTTTCTCGAGGGAACCTTCTGCCGCCTCGCGGTGTATATATTGCGCAAGCAGCGGACATGGTCATGCAGCAAGAGAGTGGGACGGTTTCAGGCGCGCCCGCGGCCGGAGCGGCGCTTCCGGACGCGCTCGGCGCCGTGGCGAGAGACGAGACGGAGCTGGTGCGACGCGCATGCCTAGGCGAAGATGCCGCCTGGCAGACGCTCGTCAGCGCACACCAGACGCCGGTCTTTCGCCTCGCCTATCTTCTGCTGGGCGACGCAGACGAAGCCGCGGACGTCGCGCAAGACACCTTTGTCGCTGCGCTCCGCAGCATGCATCGGTTCGACGCCGACCGTCCGCTGCGGCCCTGGCTCCTCCGCATCGCTGCCAATACCGCCCGCAACCGCCGCCGCTCCATTGGCCGCTACTGGGCAGCTCTGCGGCGGACAATCGACGTGACGCCCGACCGAACGCCGGGGCCTGACGCTCGCGTGTCGCTGACAGGGTCTGAGGAACTCTGGCGCGCGGCGCGCGCGCTGAGCGCGCAAGATCAGGAGATCATTTACCTGCGCTTCTTCCTGGATTTGAGCCTTGCCGAGACAGGAGCCGCGCTCGACATTCCCCTGGGCACCGTGAAGTCCCGGCTGCATCGCGCCCTCGAGCGGCTGCGTCGGGTGGTCGAGCAGGAGTATCCCTGGCTGATAGAGGGATTGCGTGATGGATAGTTGGCGGAACGAGGATGCCCCGCCGCGGGCAGGCAACGACGCAGCCATGACCGGGTGGGAAGCGCGTGTCGCTGGGCTGGCGCGGGACTTCGCCTACCCCCCTTCGCCTAACCTTGCGGCAGGACTGCCGACCGGGCGCTCACTCTCGCGCCGGCGTCCGATTGTCGCCCGGCCGGCCTTTGCGCTTGCCCTCATCCTCCTCATGGCGGGCGTGTTCCTGCTCGCCACGCCCGCTGCGCGCTCCGCAGTGGTGCGCGTGTTCCAGATCGGCGTCGCGCGCATCTTCGTCACCGAACCCGCCCTGCCCCCACCCGCCACGCCGCGGGCGGACGCCGCTTCGCCGGACACAGGTGCGCAGGTTCCCGTCACCGCTACCCCGCTAGTTGCGGCGACACCCACCGGTGCGGCTTCCGATCGCACACCTGAGTTACCTTCCGGGCTGAAGGACCTCTCGGGCCTCACGACTTTCGCTGAGGCTCAGCAGCAGGCGCCCTTCCCTGTCGCACTCCCCGCCTATCCGCCTGGCCTCGGCGCGCCCGACTTCGTCTTCCTCCGCCAGTACGCGGCGCCGGTCCTCGTTCTTGCGTGGAGCGATGCGAACGCGCCCGGCGGCGTCCGCCTGAGTCTCTGGATGTTCCCGAAAGAAACCATCGTGGACAAGATCAACCCTGACACCGTCGTCGAGACCACCGTGGCCGGCCGCCCCGCAGTTTGGACACAGGGTCGGCACATGCTGTACGCCCGTGGTGGCAACGTCGAGTTGGTGCGCCTCGTGCTCGGCAACACGCTCATCTGGGAAAGGGAAGACGTCACTTACCGCCTCGAGACCTTCTTGCCGCTGGACGAGGCCACCAAAGTCGCCGCGTCCATCCAGTAGGCGCGGGAACCCCGCGCGCCGCTCCGGTGTATTAATCGATACAAAGCCCGCCCACGCAGGCGGAAGCTGCCGGCACAGTTAGCGTATGGAGGCAGGAGTATGTTTCGCAGACCAAATCTCATCGTCGCGCTGGCCTGTTTTGTGCTGCTCGCCCTCGCGGGCACGGCCTTCGCAGGCGGCGTCGTCGTCACGCTTGACCAGATGCCCGCGGGCGCGCAGCCGGGGAAGCCGGTCGAAGTCGGCTTCATGATCCTCTCGGCCCACACCGGCGACGCCGTCTCTGGCGAACGCCCCATCGTCGTCGCGACGAACCCCCAGACGAACGAGGCGATCCGGGCAGTAGCGCGGCCAAGCGGACCCACCGGCCACTACGTCGTCACCCTCACGCTCCCTACCGAGGGACGCTGGAGCTGGCGCATTCACCCCTTCTCAGAGGCCGCGGACTATCCGGCATCTGAGTTCACGCCCATTGAAGTGCGCGCTGCGCCGGTCGCGGCCCCCGCGCTCGCGCAGGCGGACGCGGCGCGGCAGGCCGGACCGTTCGAGTTGCTGTC
>JALOOB010000208.1 GCA_025454635.1 Anaerolineae bacterium | reverse complement strand
GGTTTCTCACGGGTCACGCGGAAGACGATCAGCGGCGGGATCATGGATAAGAGGCCCAGGCTCACGCCGAGAACGGCGAAAAGGGTCTGCTTGTCGGTGATGACCCAGCCGAGCACCGTCGCGAGGATGATCGCGCCGAGCGTGCCCGCGATGGAGAAGACCATGCGGTAGCCGTTGAGCGAGGATCGCTCGTCATAATCGCTGGTCATTTCGGGCGTGAGCGAGTTGTAGCCGACATGGACAATGGTGAACGCGGTGTCGAACAGGATGAAGACGACGGCGTAGTAGATCGCCAGACCGATGGGGGAGAAGGGCGGAACGATCCACATGAGCATGAAGGTGAGCCCGAGCGGGACCGCGCCGAAGAGCAGCAGGACGCGGCGCCGGCCCCAGCGCGTGCGAATGCGGTCGGACCAGAGGCCGAAGAGGGGGTCGTTGATCGCGTCCCAGATGCGCGGGAGCGCGACCGCCCAGGCCGCAAGGTCGGGCCGCAGCCGCGCGACGTCGGTCAGGAAGAAAAGCTGGAAAAACATCAGGATGGCGAGCGGGATGCTCGTCGACAGGTCGCCGGTCGAGAAGAGCAGCTTGAGCCTGCGGGGCAGGGCGGCAGGGGGGGCTCCGCCGAGCGGCGCCGCGCCTGCGGCGCTCATATGGCCTCCCACTGCTGCATCTCGGGCAGTTCGTAACTGTAGAACTCCTCCAGCGATCTGGCGGCCACGGCCGCGCGGAAGGCGGCCAGTTCGCGGGTGACGGCGGGGTCCAGCTCGCGCGGCTGGTGTTTGGCGAGGATGGCCTTTGCGCGCGTCCGCGCATTATCCAACGCGCTCGGACAGCCGGCCTTCTCCCAGGTGTCCCACGGATCGCGCACGAAGGTCTTCGGGTGGTAATGCTCGGAGCGGAAGTGCTGGACGGTGTGATGCTCGGCCAGGTAGTTGCCCGAGTGATTGACCTGCCGGATGAGGTCGAGCGCGAGGGTCTCGTCGGTGACCTCGATGCCGCGGGCGAGCCGCAGCGCGGACCCGCACAGGTCGTCGTCGAGGACGAGCAGCGCGTGGTGTTCGAGCAGGGTGCTGTCAAGCGTGCCCCCGCATGTGATCAGGTTGACGCCGGCGAGCACTGCGGGAAGGAGCGTCTGCGTGCGCTCGATGCCGGCCTGCGCGTCGGCGGCCTTGCTTTCGGTGGCCGCGCCGACGGAGCGAATGGGGACGGCGCCGAGCGCGACCGTGCCGTGGCGCATGTTGGCGATGGTGGAGACGGTGCCGTACAGGACCGGCGTGCCGGGCCGGTAAAGCTGCGCAAGCGCGACGTGGGCGAGGATGGCGGCGTTTTCCTGCGCGAGCAGCCCGGCCAGCGTGACGGGCGAAGTCGCGCCGGCGATGCCTTCGGGCGACATGGCGAGCGGCTGCCCGTACTCCGCGCAGATCAGCAGCCCCTCGGCCTGCTGCTGCGACATCTGGAGCGGGCTGAAGACGGAGCAGATGGCGAGGAAGCGGGGGCGGGCGCGCAATTCGGCCTTGCCGCCGACCGCGATCGCCATCATGCGCATCATGTCCCAGGTGGGGAGAAAGCCGTAACAGCCCATGCCGAAAGACTTGCGGCTGTGATGCGCCCAGCCCCAAATCGCCTCGGCGTGGATGGTGGTCAGTGGATATGGTCGAGCCCGTCGATCAGGATGATGTGCTCGAGCATGTCGGCGGCGGTCGCCGCGCGAATCTGCCCGGTGTCCATGTCGACGATGCGCGTGGGCGTGCCAAGCCCGGCGAACAGCGGGCCGGTCTGTTCGGCGCCGATAGGGTAGCGCACGATGGGATCAAGCCCGTGGAGCGCGAAGGACTCCGGCGCAGCCGCGACCGCCCGCATCACTAATTCGGGCGGCAGGCGGACGACGTGAGCATTATCATCGACAAGCGCGCCGGCGGCGCGAAAGATGGCGCGGGCGGTGGGATAGTCGACCTTGATGCCGACCTCTTCCAGGAGGGTCAGGGAAGCGGCGTGGATGCGCGCGACTTCGTCCGCACTGAGGACCTCGAAGCGGGCTGTTTGCATGATGGTGGCTCCTTCGGCCGCGGCGAGTTTGGCGAGGAATTGTAAGGGATTATACGCGGGGAAGGGTGAGAACTCAAACGGTCGACGCTGACCTGACGGGGCGCCCCGCCAGGTCAGCGGTTTAGCCCTGCGCGATGGGCGCGCCGAGCGCCGCGGTGATCAGATCGACCACTTCGTCGTCGTCACCGACGTAGAGGACGATAATCTTGCCCGATGCCCAGAAGTGCGGTGTGCTCACCCACTCGACCATCGTGGTCCCGAACTGGCCCTGTGGCGTAATGGTCTGAGAGACGGCCGCGCGGCTCGCCTCGTCGGCCCACTCGAACACCTCGACCGACTGTCCGTTGACGTTCAATTGCTGGCCCTGAACCTCGAAGAAGGGCTGTTCGACGGTGTCGCCGGTCTCCACCGTTGCGCCGGCGGCCTGAAGCGCAGCAACGAGTCCGGCAAGATCCTCGACCGGGGACTCGGGCGCGCTTAGCGGCGACTCCGCGACTCCTGGCGTGGGGAGGGGCGAAACCGAAGATGTGACCCTCGTCATGACGATCGGGTTCGTTGCCACAGGCGGAGGCGTTGCCGGCTGCGCCGTCCCGCCGCACGCGGCCAATAACAGCGCTCCGATCAGCGCCGCGCCTGTCGCCCACTGTTTCCGTAACATCATTCTGCCTCCGCGTCTGGATTGCGCGTATAGGATAACGGATAGACGCAGGCGCGGGTGCGTGAGGTTCCCAGTCTGACCGGTGCCCGGATGCAAAAGAGGGCCGGCGGACAAGCGCCCGCCGGCCCCAAAGGGTGACGTCGATCAACGACTGCCGTCAGGGCAAGACCGTCACTGTCGTGTACGCCTCAGTCTTGTTCCCCTCCAGGTCGGCGACGATGAAGCCGACGACATACTCACCTGCCGCCGCATCTAACTCCCGCCACTCGAACGGCTGATCGTCGCGGAAGGTCAGCGTCTCGCCCAACTCCTGCACCTCGCGCAGTCCGCCCTGGCCGTCCTGTTCGAGCCACGTCTCGTACGGGGTGAACTGGTCGCCTGGGGTGGGCGTGATCTGCCACGGCGCGCCAGGCGTGCCCGCTTCCTCGGTGAACCCGAACACCTGGCGCAAGATGCCGTCGCGGAAGTACGCGCGGGCGTAGCGCTGCTCGCCGTCCTGGTAGGTATAGATGCCGTCGACCGTGTAGACGCTCTCTTCGTAGGACTGGCCGTAAGTTTCGGGATTCAGCGCGGCCTGGGCGCTCGTCTCTCCGTCGCTGATGGCGAACGCGAGCGGCTCCCACTCGAACTCGAGCTTGAAATCGCCCTCGCCCCAGTCGGGGTAGTATACGCCGCTCAGCTCCTTCGTCTCCGGCGCTTCGAGGTAATCGCGGTCAATCACCGCGATCGAGTTGGTCGCCCGGTCGAGGAAGCCGGTGAAGAAGTAGATGTAGCCGATGTTGTCGCCGCTCACGTTGGTGCTGAGCAGCACGGTGTCGCGGATGGCGACTTCGGTTTTGTCCTGCTGGACGGGCGATAATGTGATCTGGCCCGCGCCGGGCGCGCGCGTCAGGCCGCTCGCCGGCACGCTGGCCCCGCGGGTGTCGGGCTGGAACTGGCGGCCGCTGTAATGGAAGGTGAGGAACTCGTCCCAGAGCGAGTTCTCTGCAAAGCGATTGGCGATGGCGGTGTAGGACTGCGGGCCGGCCGCCGCGGTCTGATAGAGCTGACCGGTCGGGAAGTAGATCGAGAGGCCGGTTGCGCCGGGCTTGCCCTGGCCATTCTTCTTGGCGACGACCGCCTCGGTGAGCGCCTGCGCGACGCCGCGGGCGGCCTGGTTGACGCCCTCGTCGTCCGTTGACTGCGTGAGCAGGACGAGGAAGTGGCCGAGGTCGATGTACGAAGGCGGCACTTGCTGGCCGAAGATGGAGGTGAACGACTGCGCGTAGCGCCGGGCCTTGGCGACCGCCTGCTGGTCGGCGTTTTGCATGGCGTACGCGAGTTGGTTCAGATTGTCGACGAGCGCGCGCGTTGCGCCGAGGTTCGCCGCGGTGAGAGTGATGTCGCGGCTGAGCTGATTGCGCACCTGCGCGGCGGTGCCGCGCTGGCCGATCCACTCCGCCCGCGCCTGGTCGTCCAGGATGCGTTGGTCCTCGTCGATGTAGCTATCGACGATGCTGCGGGCCACGGTCGCGCCGTCGACATCCGGGTTCGCGGCAAGGTCGCCCAGGAACGCGGTGTAGGCCCAGCCGAGCGCAGGCTCGGTCTCCTGCGAGAAGACGGCGTAGCGGGCGTGCGGCTCCAGCGCCTCCATGACTTCGACATGGCCCATGAGACAGGCGTCCATGCCCACGATCTCGAACCGCTCGATGCCGGCCTGCTGCCGGGCGGTCGCGAGCGCCGCGTCGATTTCGTTCAGATAGAGCTCGTCGCCGAGCGACTGGTGGAGCGGGATGCGCCGGTCGATTTCCTGCCGCTGCTGACCGGGATCGGGGTCGGACCAGCCGCCGGGCCAGCCCATGCCGTGATCGGAGAGGATGAGGATGTACTTGTCTGCCGGGTAGTTCTCCGCGGCCCAGGTGACGAAGTCAACGAGGGTCTCGCCGGCTGACATGTTCAACTCGCCTTCGCCGACGACCTCGGAGCCGATGCGGCCGAGGTTGTCGTCCTTGGTGATGAGATAGCGACGGGTGCTCGTCCAGTTGCCGTCGCCGCTGAAGCCGCCCTTGTAGCGGTCCAACTGCGCGACGATCTTGACGCGATCGGTGGAACCGACGCGCTCGGCTTCGTTGAGGTCGACAAAGATATCCTGTTCGAGGATTTTGTCGTCGGCGTCGCCGTAGATCATGACCGTCCAGGTCTGGCCCGGGGTGACGTCGCTGCCCGCGGCCGCGCCGGACGTCGCGCTCGTCGCCTGCGCCGCGCGGGTAGGCGCGGGGGGCAGGGTCGGGCGCGGGGCTTCGGTTGCCAGCTGCGCGAGTTCGCCGCTCTCATCCTGCTGCGTCAGCCCGCCGAGGTCGCCCTGGTCGACGTTCGATCCGCCGCCCCCGCCGAGGTTGCCACCTAACAGGGTGAACGCAACGACGGCGCAGAGCACGAGGATGCCGATGCCGCCGCCGGCGATGCCTTTTGAGCCGCCGGGGATGTTAAAGCCCCCACCCCCGGAAGGCCGGTAACCGCCTCCGCCGCCAGACGGCGTATAACCGCCGCCACCGCCACTTGAGGGTGGCGTGTCGCGGGTGGGGGCTTCCGCGCGTTCGCGGTCGGCCGGATCGCCCTCCGTCCGCCGGCGTCTTCCGGCGCGCACCGTCCGGTTGGGGTCGTCGGCGAGCAACCAACCCGACTCTGATCTGTCAGGCCGTTTCGACTGGCGGAAATCTCCTGCGCCGGCAGCGGCCGGGACCAGAGCAAACGGGAAGAAGGGTGGGAATCTCATCAGCAGCGCACCTTTCCTGGACGCGGCGTCGTCTGCCGCAAGCAATAGGCGACTCATTCTATTGCCCGCGCGACGGTTCTGTGGTAATTGATCTTACCCTCTTTTGCGCCTGCGCAGTGCAGTATAGTAAGGATTGATTATAACTGAGGATGTCGCGATGGAGCCGAACTTCTTCGAACGCGTCTACATAGTCGTCCGCCAGATTCCGCGCGGCAAGGTAGCCTCCTACGGGCAGATCGCCGCGCTGCTTGGTCATCCGGGCGCAGCGCGCACGGTGGGGTGGGCGCTGAACGCGCTGCGCGACAGCGAGATCGACGACGTGCCATGGCAGCGCGTCATCAACAGCCGGGGGCGCATCAGCATTTCGCGCGTCGATCTGGGCGCGGATTTGCAGCGCGCGCTGCTGGAGCAGGAGGGCGTGGCGTTCGACGCAAACGACCGCGTCGATATGCGGCGCTTCGGATGGGCGGGGATGGACGACGTCGGGCGCCTCTGGCGGACATAACGTGTTTGCGCTTTGACAACAAATGTTCTATAATGCGGGTATCCGCTTAGCGTGAATCAGCGATAGGAGCACCTGATGCGAGAAGTTACCATCGCGCTGGCGCAGATGGCGCCGGTTCTGAACGACAACGAAGAGAACCTGCGCCGGATGGGCAGTTTCATTCAACGGATTTGCAGCGAACAGCCGACCAACCTGATTGTCTTCCCCGAGTTGGCGCTTTCCGGCTATGAGTGCGGCCTGAATTTTACCCGGCTGGCGGAGCGCGTGACGGGACATGCCGTGTCCTACATTGCGGGCAAGGCTGCGGAGTTCAGCGTGTACGTCGTGTTCGGCATGCCGGTGAAGGAGAAGGTCGAGAGCATCCTCTTCAACGGCGCGGTCGTGATCGGGCCGGACGGCGAGCTGCTCGGCGACTATCGCAAGCTGCACCTGCAGGGCGAGGAGCGGCTGGCGTTCCGCCCCGGCTATCGCACGCCTATTTTCGAGACGGAGTTTGGCGGGCTGGGGGTGATGATCGGCTGGGACATGGCCTTCCCCGAAGTCGCGCGCGGGCTTGCGCTGGACGGCGCGGACCTGATCGTGGCGCCGTCGGCCTGGATGAGCGACCAGATGGAGCCGTGGCGCGCGTATGCAGTGGCGCGGGCGTGCGAGAACGCGATCTACATTGCCGCGGCGAACCGCGTCGGGAAGGAGCCGAGTTACACGTTCGGCGGCGAGTCGATGCTGGTTGGCCCGCGCGGGCAGGTGCACACCTGCCTGGAGGACGCGGTCGAAGGCTACGCAGTCGCAACGGTTGATCTGGACGAAATCCGGGCGGTGCGCGAGGAGTCGCAGATTTTCCAGTGCCGGCAGCCGGCCGCGTATCGCGCGCTGGTGCGGAAGTATTAGGTTTTGCCACAGAGGGCGCAGAGCCCTTCGACTTCGCTCGGGATACTCTGGGACCTCTGCGTCCTCTGTGGCAGATGAAGCTTAACCTTCGGCAGTGATCCTCTCGCGTGGTATAATCCCCTCTCAAATCCCTCAAAGGAAACTGCCACAAATGCGCATTATCGATCTGCGAAGCGATACTTTTACGAAGCCCACGCCGAAGATGCGGCAGGCGATGGCCGAGGCCGAGGTGGGCGACGATGTGTGGGGCGAAGACCCGACGGTTCAGTGCCTTGAAGAGAAGGCAGCGGCGCGAATGGGCAAGGAAGCCGCCTTGTTCGTCGCGTCGGGCACGCAGGGCAACCTGGTCTCGCTGCTGACCCACTGCGGACGCGGCGACGAGGCGATCATGGGCGACCAGTCGCACACCTTCCGTTACGAGCAGGGCGGCTGCGCGGCGCTTGGGGGCATCGTGCCGCACATCGTTAAGAACCAGGCGGACGGGACCATCGCGCTTGCGGATATCGAGGCCGCGATCCGGCCGGACGACGACCACGCGCCGCGGACCCGGCTGATTTGCCTGGAGAATACGCACAACCGCATGGGCGGGGTGGCGCTGACGCCGGAGTACACGGCGCAGGTCGCCGAACTTGCGAAGCGTCGCGGGCTCAAGCTGCATATCGACGGCGCGCGCATCTTTAATGCCGCAGTCGCGCTCGGCGTGGACGTGAAGGAACTGGTCCGGGGCGCGGACTCGGTCACCTTCTGCCTGAGCAAGGGGCTCGCGGCGCCGGTGGGTTCGGTGATTTGCGGCTCGCGTGAGTTTATCGGCCAGGCGCGGCGCAACCGGAAGATCCTGGGCGGTGGGATGCGGCAGGTCGGCGTGCTGGCCGCAGCGGGCCTGATTGCGCTCGACGAGATGGTGGACCGGCTGGCGGACGATCATGCCAATGCGGAGGCGCTGGCGCAGGGGCTGGCTGCGCTGCCGGGCATTCAGGTTGAGCCGGTCGCGCCGCGCACGGACATTGTCTTCTTCAAGGTGCTGCGGCCCGATATGGACGCGGTCAGCCTGTGCGAACGGCTGGACGATTTCGGCGTCAAGATGGCGGACATGGACCCGCGGCGCGT
>JALOOB010000207.1 GCA_025454635.1 Anaerolineae bacterium | reverse complement strand
CGCCGCCTCAGTGGTGTAGCCGTTCCGCCAATACGGATGACCGAGCCAGTAGCCCAGCTCCGCGCGGTTATGCTCCATGTCGACGTGCAGGCCAATCGCGCCCATGAGCGCGCCGGTTTGCTCGTCGGTCATCGCGTAAACGACGTTCGTCTCGCCCTCAAGGCCGGCCGGGTGGCTGCTTATCCATTTCTCGGCCATGCCGTCTTCGTAGGGATGCGGGATGGCGGCAGTCGTTGCGGCGACTTCGGGCGCGCCGGCAAGTCGCTGCACGTCCGGCGCGTCGGCCAGGGTGAATGGGCGGAGGACAAGGCGCGCGGTGCGCAGGATGGGCTGCGGCAGCATAGCGTGCGTTACTCCAGATTGGTGTGCCGGGCGCGCACGTCGTCCAACGTCTGCCCGGTGGCCGCCTGAAGGCGCGGCACCAGCGCGTCGAACAGAATCCACAGCGACTGCTCGAACGCCGAACCCATCGCCTGCTTCGACGTGCTGCCCTCCGCCTCGGCCATCGTCTGCGCGGGAATTGTGACGCGCAGGTCGGCCATCCGGGGAGCGGGGCCGTCGGGTTGCGCGGTCAGCACAAGGATCGTCGCCCCGGCCTTTCTCGCCACGTCGATCAGCGCCTCTGTGGTGGGCAGGTGCCCGGGTCCGCACGCGACCAGGAACAGATCCCCCGCACCGATCGGAGGCGTCGTCATGTCGAAAACCACGGCCGAGTTGAAGCCGAGATGGAACAGGCGCATGGCAAAGCTGCGCATCGCCAACCCCTCGCGGCCCAGCCCAAACAGGGCAATTCGCCGCGCGCTCAGGATGGCGTCGCACAGCGCGTCGACCTCCCGCTCGTCGATGCGGGCGAACACGCCGTCAATCTCAGCGAGGATATCTCGCACCTTCTCGTAAGTCGTCATTGTCCGGTCCTCCGTTCTGCGGCATTGCGGTTCAGCGCCCGCATTATACACCGCGTCTTGCGGCGGCCGGATGCGGTAAAATAGCCGCAGGAGGAATGCGCGATGGCTCCGACGATTTGGTGGGCGCGGCGCGATTTGCGCCTGCACGACAACTTTGCGCTGCGCGAGGCGCTGGCGAGCGGCGACCCCGTCGTTCCCGTCTTCGTGCTGGACCCCGCGCTCCTTGCGTGGCGTGACGCGGGCGCCAAGCGCGTCGCGTTCATGCTCGCCGGGTTAGCCGCGCTCGATGCGGACTTGCGCGCTCGGGGAAGCCGGCTGATCGTGCGTCTGGGTAACCCGGCGGAGGAACTGGCGCGGCTGCGCGAGGAGACCGACGCGACAGGCGTCTTCGCCGAGGCGGACCCGTGGCCGTATGCCCAGGAGCGCGACGCACGCGTCGGGCAGCGCGTTCCGCTCACCCTCACACCCGGCATTACGGCGAAGCCATACGACGCCATCCTCAAGCCCGACGGCGGCCCCTACACCGTCTACACCCCGTTCAGCCGCGCATGGAAGGCGCGCGGCCTGCCTGCGCCGTCTGAGCTGATCCCCGCGCCCGACCGGCTCGCTCCCCCGCCGGACGTCCAGAGCGTCCCCATTCCTGGACAGCCGGGTTTGCCGCCAACCGTGCCGTTCGCGGCGGGCGAGGCGGAGGGGCTGCGCCGGCTGCGCGCGTTCGCGGGCGGGGCCGGCGCGCCGGTCTACGCCTACGACGAGACGCGCAACCGCATGGACCTGGACGGCACGTCGCAGCTTTCGCCGTACCTGCGCTGGGGCATGGTGTCGGCGCTGCGCGCGGCGGTCGCGGCGGTTCACGCGCTGCAAAACGCGCCGGACGCCGGGGCAAAGAAGAGCGCCGAAACCTGGCTCAATGAGCTCATCTGGCGTGAGTTTTACCAGGCGGCGCTGTTCCGCTTTCCGCTCGTGCTGGAGCAGGAGTTCCAGGAACGGATGCGCGGCATTGCGTGGCGGAACGATCCGGCCGAGTTGGCCGCGTGGCAGGAGGGGCGCACGGGCTACCCCGTCGTGGATGCCGCGATGCGGCAGTTGGTGACGACCGGCTGGATGCATAACCGCGCGCGGCTGATCGTGGCCTCATTCCTCGTGAAGGACCTACTGATCGACTGGCGGCTGGGCGAGCGCTTCTTTATGCAGCACCTTCTCGACGGTGACCCGGCGGCGAACAACGGCGGCTGGCAGTGGACCGCCGGCGTCGGCACAGACGCCGCGCCCTACTTCCGAGTATTCAATCCCGCATTGCAGGCGGAAAAGTTCGATCCCGACGGCGCCTATGTGCGCCGGTGGGTGCCCGAGCTTGCGAAAGTTCCGGCCAAACATATCCACTCGCCGCACCTGATGCCCGCGCAGGAGCAGGAACGGGCCGGCGCCATCATTGGCGCGGACTACCCCGCGCCAATCGTGGACCACGCCGCGGCGCGCGAGCGAGTGCTGGCCGCGTTCAAGCTGACGTAACATAACCTATTTACACGGCGGCGCGCGAGTGCTAAGATGGGTTCGCGACGCTGCTTGGTCAGCGGCCGCAGGGAGGTGGACGATGTTGTCTGAACGCCACGCGCCGCCCGCGACCGAAACGGTCCATGTCGGGACGGTCATGCACCGGGGCGTTATCGGCTGCAAGCCCAGCACGCCCCTCGACGAAGTGATCCGCATCATGGCGGACACGAATGTCCAGGTCCTGGTGGTGACGGGACCGGACGAAGAAGCCCTCGGCACGATCAATCAGATGGACCTGCTCCAGTTCTACGGGCAGGATCACAAGGGACTCAAGGCGCGCGACGTGATGAGCGGCAAGGTCATCGCTATCGCGCCGGACGCAACTCTGCGCGAAGCCATCCAGACCATGATGGAGCGCTGCATTAGCCACCTTGTGGTAAGCGAGCGCGGCGACGCGGGGCTGCGAGCGCTCGGGGTGTTGACCACCGGCCACATCATCAAGGAGATGCGCGGCAGCAAGTGGATGTGGTACTTCAGCCCGGAACCGTAACGGGCCTCGTATACGATCCGTTGTTTCTTGAGCACAGCATTTCGGGCCATCCCGAGAATGCCGCGCGGCTGGAAGCCATCGTCGCGGAACTTCGACCCAGCGGCCTGTGGGACCGGATGACCCCGGTCATGGCCGAGCCGGTCGACCTGGAACTACTCGCGCGCGTTCACGATCCCGCTTACATTGCGCGGGTGGCGGCGATCTCCGCGCGGGGCGGTGGCTTCCTCGACTCCGACACCTATCTCGTCCGCGCAAGCTACGACGCCGCGCGGCTGGCGGCAGGGGGCGCCGCGAAACTGACGCGCGGCGTTCTCCGGGGAGAGCTTCGCAACGGCATCGCGCTCGTCCGCCCGCCGGGCCACCACGCCGAGCGCCGCCGGGGCATGGGCTTTTGCCTCTTCAACAACATCGCGGTGGCTGCCCAGGCCGCGCTCGACGAGTTCGGCCTTGAACGCGTGCTCATCTTTGACTGGGATGTCCACCACGGCAACGGCACCCAGGATATCTTCTACGATTCCCCGCAAGTCATGTTCATGTCGACGCATCAGTACCCGCACTATCCCGGAACGGGCGACTGGCGCGAGGCCGGCGCGGGCGAAGGGTCGGGCTTCACGGTCAATCTGCCGCTGCCCGTTGGCGTCGGCGACGCGGGCTTCGCGCGGCTGTTTGACGAGATCGTCGCGCCCATTGCGGAGCGGTTCGCGCCGCAACTGATCCTCGTGTCGGCCGGCTACGATGCCCACTGGCGTGATCCGCTCGCCGGGCTGCACCTGTCCCTGCGCGGCTACTGGCGCCTGGCAAAGGGGTTGATTGCGCTGGCAGACCGGCTCTGCTCGGGCCGGATCGTGGTTGTCCTCGAAGGCGGCTACGATCTCGAGGTGCTGGCCCTCGGCGTGGCGGACACCTGCCGCGCGCTGCTCGGTGATGACGCGCCGGGCGCAGACACAATCGGCCCAACCGAGTGGCCCGAACCGTCGCTGGACAGGCTTACAAACGCGCTCAGGAGCCGCCATCTGAAGTGAAGCCGCGCCCCTTTTGTCCCGCGCGTCACGCACGTGCTATGATTGCGACCTGTTGACCTCTAATCGCAACTCAGGAGAAGTTCAGTGGAGCGCACGTTTGTCATGTTGAAGCCCGATGCCGTGCAGCGCGGGCTGGTCGGGGAGATCGTCAACCGGTTCGAGCGCCGGGGCTTGCGGATCGTGGGGATGAAGATGGTGCATGTGACCGCGGAGTTCGCGCACCAGCACTACGCCGCGCACGTCGGCAAGGGGTTCTTCGACGGACTGATCAAATACATCACGAGCGGCCCGGTGGTGGCGATGGTGCTGGAAGGGACCAACGCGATCGAAGTCGCCCGCGCCACGATGGGCGCGACGAATCCCGCCAAAGCCGCGCCCGGCACGATTCGCGCGGATTACAGCCTCGAAATGGGGCGAAACCTCGTGCACGGGTCTGATGGCCCGGAGAGCGCGGCCGCGGAGACCGGGCTGTGGTTCAAGCCCGAAGAGCTGTGGGACTACCGCCGCGACGTGGACGCGTGGATTTACGAGTAAAAGGGGCGACCCTGCGGTCACCCTGGCCCAAGGGCCAATAGCTGCCGTTAGTAGGGGCGACCGCAGGGTCGCCCCTACGGTTATTGTATCTTCAGCACGACCGGCGCGGCCTTCCACAACTCTTCGAGGCGGTAGTAGGCGCGCATCTCGCGCGAGAAAATATGGACGACGACCCAGTTGTAGTCGATCAGGATCCAGCCGGAAGCAGCCTCGCCCTCCGACGACAGCGGGTGCACCTTCATATCCTTCTTGATCTCAGCCAGCAAGATCTCCTGCAGCGTTCGCGCCTGCCGCTCGGAGTCAACCGAGCAAATAACAAAATAGTCGGCGAGCGGCGTGATTTCGCGCAGGTCCATCAAGACGATGTCCGCTGCCTGGTGCTCCTCCAGCTTCCCTACGATTGCGTGCGCAAGTTCGAGACCTTCCAGGGTAACCTCCCTCTGTGATACAATGGCCGCTCGACGGTCCGGCGACCCTTTATGTCGCAATTGTATCACATAACGCACGAGCATCAACAAGAGGTCCGCGCATGTCCCCGCGTATTGTCTATTCCACCGACCCTGAGCCCGTCAAGCAATGTCCGCGTTGCGGCGCGGCGCCCTGCGTCTGCAACGTGGTCGATCTCGCGCCCAAGCAGCAGACTGCCTACGTCAAGCGCGATCGCAAAGGCCGCGCCGGTAAGACGGTCACGATCATCTACGGCCTGCAGCACAGCGCGACTGCGCAGCGCGAACTGCTCGCCACACTCAAAATGACCTGCGGCAGCGGCGGGACGATCAAGGAAGGCGAACTGGAAATCCAGGGCGACCAGCGGGACAAAGTCGCGGAGAAGTTGCGGCAGTTGGGATACAAGGTCAAGCTGGTCGGCGGATGAGCCTTACCGGTTCGCCCACTTCTCCATAAGCGTGAGGATCAACCAGAGCAGGCCGAAAACGGCCGCGCCGGCCGCCAGGCAGGTGACGCCGAGGAAGACCGCGGTGCGTCCGTAGGTCAGGCCGATCGCGATGCCCCCCACGCCGACGAGCATGATAACGACGGCCCACGCGAGATTGCGGTCAAGACGGCGCCGGTCGGCGCGCGTGTCAGTTGGCGGGCGCTGGTTGGTCATGGGATCAGTATACCTTGATTTGCCGCAGAGGACACGGAGGGCTTAGGGCATCCTGAGCGGAGCCGGTCCCGCAGGGACGCGGCGCAGTCGAAGGACTCTGCTCCCTCCGTTTCCTCTGTGGCAATGAATCCTCCTTCCCTCCGTTGCGCAGCCCCCTCGCTGCGCAGTACAATTCCACGTATGCCCACCAAGCCGTCAACCAAATCCTCCAACGACCTCTTTGCCATCCGACGCAACGAGTTGGCCGACCGTGAGGCGCCGCTCGCCGCGCGGATGCGCCCCCGCACGCTCGATGAATTCATCGGCCAGGAGCACATCGTCGGGCCGGGGCGGCTGTTGCGCCGGGCCATCCAGGCAGACCAACTGAGCTCCGTCATCTTCTACGGCCCGCCCGGCACGGGCAAGACCACCCTCGCTCGCATCATCGCCAACACCACGCGCGGCCACTTCATCGCCATCAACGCGGTGCTCGCCGGCGTGGCCGACATCCGCGCGGCCATCGCGGAGGCGCAGGAGCGCCGCGGGCAGTTCGGGCAGCGCACCATCCTCTTCGTGGACGAAGTCCACCGCTTCAACAAGGCACAGCAGGACGCGCTGCTGCCCTGGGTCGAGAACGGCACCGTCAACCGAAAACCCCTATTTCGAGGTCAACAAGGCGCTCGTCAGCCGCTCGCGCATCTTCCAGCTCAAGCCGCTCAACGACGCAGACCTGTTCGCCGTCGCGCGGCAGGCGCTGGCCGACGCCGAGCGCGGCTACGGCAAGCTCAATGCGCAGATTGACGAAGACGCGCTCAGCCACCTCGTCAACGTGGCGAACGGGGACGCGCGCGGAGTGCTCAACGCGCTCGAGTTGGCCGTCGAAACCACGCAGCCCGACGAGGACGGCGTGGTGCGCATCACCCTGGCGGTGGCCGAGGAGAGCATCCAACGCCGCGCGGTGCTGTACGACAAAGAGGGCGACGTCCACTATGACACCATCAGCGCGTTCATCAAGAGCCTGCGCGGCTCCGACCCTGACGCGGCGATGTACTGGATGGCGCGCATGGTCTACGCGGGCGAAGATCCCCGCTTCATCTTCCGCCGCATGATCGTCTTCGCCGGCGAGGACGTGGGCCTGGCCGACCCAAACGCCATCCGCGTCGTCATGGCGTGCGCGCAGGCGTATGACTACGTGGGCCTGCCTGAGGGCCGCTTCCATCTCGCGGAGGCTGCGCTCTACCTTGCCACCGCGCCCAAAAGCAATTCCGCGTTCGCGTTCTTTGACGCGCTCGGCGCGGTGGAGAAGGAGCGCGAGGCCGATGTGCCCAGCCACCTGCGCGATGCTAACCGCGACGCGGAGGGGTTCGGCCACGGCGAGGGTTACTTGTACCCGCACGCCTACCGCGATCACTGGGTGGCACAGCAATACCTGCCCGACGCGCTCCAGGGCCGCGTGTTTTACCAGCCGGGCGAGATCGGCTACGAACAGGCCATCCGCTCGGAGGTGGGCCGGCGCCGCGAGGCCCAACTGGCCGCCATGCTCGAGGGCGCGGAGGGCTTCGGCGCGAGCGAGGTGCTCACCTTCACGGGCGGCAAAGCCGCGAACGAGCGCGACCGGTGGCTGGCGCGCGCGGTGAGCGGCGCAGGCGAGCGCCTCGGCGAGCTGCGCGATCGGGTGGTCGACGCCGCGCGCCTCCAGCGGCACAGCCTGGTCCTTGACCTGAACGCGGGGAGCGGTCTGCTCACCTGGGAGGCAGGCTGCCTCCCGTCGAGCGCCCAACCGTTCTGCAGGGCGCACTGGCCGACGTTCGCGAGTTGCTGGGGCTGCGCGGGGAGGACGATCTGCGTTTCGATGCCATCCTCGGCCGCAACGCGCTGCAGCCGGCAAAGGGCATGACCCCGGTCATTGACGCCATTGCGGAGAGCAGGGAACGCTACGGCGACGTGCCGCCGCATCTCGCGTCCGCCGGTCAGACGCTGTACGCGCTGCTGCGTCCCGGCGGGGGCGTCAGCCTGGCCGAGATGATCGGCAAGCGGAGCCAGCGCTTGTATGCCTTGGTCGATCTGGCGCGGTTTGGCCCGCAGCTTGCGGAGAAGGTGCGCGCGGCCGAGGAGGCCATTTACGAGAGCGCCGACGACCCGTGGGTGAATTGGGACGAGTTCACGCTGGCGCAGGCGCTGGAGGTGGCCGGTCTTGCCGGTGTCACGCGCCGGCGGGCGAGCGGCCCTCCTATCGGATGCGGCTGGCGGACGCGTTGACCGCGGACGAATTGGCGGCGGTGGAGACGTTGTATCGCGGGCAGTTGACGGGCCAGACCGCCTCCTGGCGGAGCGTGACGGCCTTTGTATCGGCGAGGAGGCCGGGGGATGCAGCGAACGGCGGTCATTGACCTCGGATCAAACACGAGCCGGCTCGTCATCTACGAGCATGACCCTGGTCGGAACTTCCGCCTGGTGGACGAGGTGCGCGAGGTGGTCCGGCTGCGCGAAGGGATGGGCGCGAGCCAGACGCTGCGCGCCGCAGCCATCGACCGCGCGCTCCACGCCCTCAAAATGTACCGCGTCCTGTGCGATGCCGTAGGCGTTGACGAACTCATTGCGACCGCGACGAGCGCGGTCCGCGACGCGACAAACCGCGACTCGTTCATTGCGAGGGTTCAGGCGGAGGCTGGCATCAGCCTCCGTTTGCTTTCGGGTGAGGAAGAGGGTTACTACGGCGCGCTGGGCGCGATCAACGGCGTTGGCATCTGCGACGGGTTCGTCGTCGATATGGGCGGCGGCAGCGCGCAAGTGGTTGAGGTGCGCAACGGCGAGCCGGCGCGGGCGCACAGCGCGCGGCTCGGCGCGCTGCACATTGCGGAGACATACCTGGGGTTCGACGCGGGGAAGCCGGGCGCGGTCAAGAAGCTGACCCAGCAAGTCCGCGAACTCCTCGAAAACGAATTCGCCTGGTTCAAGGCCTACGACGGCGCAGAACTGGCGGCCATCGGCGGAACGGTGCGCAACCTGGCCAGCATCGCGCAGGCGGAGGACAACTATCCGCTCGACTCCGTCGACAGATATATCCTCGCAGGGTCGGACGTAACCGGCCTCGGCAATCGCCTCTGGCAGATGAGCGCGGAAGAACGGCGTAAGCTGAACGGGCTGCAGGTGGACCGCGCGGACATCATTCACGCCGGCGCGCTCGTCTACAGCCTGCTGCTCGAACACAGCGGGTTCGACCGGATCATCGTGAGCCAGCAAGGTCTGCGCGAGGGCTTATTCTACGAGAAGTTCCTCGCCGGACAGGCGCGGCCGGTCATTTCGGATCTGCGCGAACTCAGCCCCTTGAGCATGGCGCGCAACTTCCGCCAGGACACGCGGCACACGCAGCATGTGGCAAAGCTGTGCCTGCGCATGTTCGACGACCTGCAAGAGCTTCACCGACTGGCCGACGCGTTTCGGCAACTGCTCTGGGCCGCGGCCCTCATCCACGACATCGGCGTCAGCATTGGTTATGACAGCCACCATCTGTATTCGAGTTATATCGTGCTGAATAGCCTGTTGCCCGGATACACGCCTCGCGAGCGCGTGCTGATCGGTCTGCTTGCGCGCTACCACCGCAGCCGCGGGACGCCGAAGGCAGGCGAGTTTGCGTCGCTGTTCGAGCCGGGCGACGAGGACGCGTTGACGGTCCTTGCGGGCATCCTGCGCATCTGCGAGTACCTGGAGCGCGGACGCCGGCAGGTCATCCCCGACGTGCGGTGCCATTTCGACCGGGAGCTCGGCTGGGTGCAGATCGAGGCGCTCGCCGACGGCGACGCGCGCATGGAGTTGTGGGATGCGGGGCGCAACGTCGGGTTGCTGGCCGCAGGGCTTGGGATGGAAGTGGAAATCGTCGAGGGGGTGTGGGCGGCGAACGGCGTCTCTGCGATTGATACGGACCCGTAAATATGGTAATATGGGGGCGGGAGGTGAAGATGAAGAAGACAACCATTGAACTGGATGA
>JALOOB010000514.1 GCA_025454635.1 Anaerolineae bacterium | reverse complement strand
ATGGCGGTGGCGCTGGACGTGTACAACCGGCTGATCAAGCCGCACGTTCATCAAAGGTGGTAGCGCGAGTAGGGTAACCTGAATTCAACGCAGATTCCGGCCTACGGCCGACGCAGATGGGGTGGATTGTCAAGATGATATCGTGATGATCCACCCCATCTGCGTTTTCTGCGTTCTATTGCGCTGATGGCGCGAAGTAAGCGGCTTCCAGCGCGGCGAGGTCCGCGAAGATCCAATCGGGCGGGGGCTGCATGGCCGCGAAATCGGCGCGGGAGCCGACGCCGGTCAGGACGGCAATCGTCTTGAGCCCGGCCGCCTGGCCACCGAGGATGTCGGTTTCCGGGCGGTCGCCGACGCAGGCGGTGGTCTCGGGGAGCGCGCCGAGGCGGGTGAGCGCGAGGCGGAAGATGCCGGGCTGCGGTTTGCCGACCGCCTGCGCGCGGCGGCCGCTGGCGATTTCGAGCATGCCTACGAGCGACCCGGCGCCGGGGATGAGTCCCTCTTCGGAGGGGAGGCTGGCGTCGAGGTTGGTGGCGACGAAGCGCGCGCCAGCCTGGATGGCGAGGCTGGCTTCTTTGAGGCGGGCGTAGGTGGCCTCGCGGTCCATGCCGACGACGACCGCATCGGCGGCGCGGTGGTCGGTCACGAGGGTGAAGCCGGTCGCGGCGAGCGCCTGGCGGATGCCCGCTTCGCCGATGACGAGGACGCGTGCGCCGGGCATTTCCTCATGGAGCAGCGCAGCAGTGGCCTCGGCGGAGGTGTAGATGTCGGCCGCGTCCGCTTCGATGCCCATGCCGCGCAGGCGGTCGGCCACATCGCGGGGCGATGTGGTGGAGTTGTTGGTGAGGTAGAGGTAGGGGATGGCGGCTGCGCGGAGGCGCGCGATCAGGGTGGCGGCGCCGGGCAGGGCCGCGCTGCCGCGGTAGATCACGCCGTCCATGTCAAAGATGAACGCGCGGATCGAGCGGAGGTCAGGCGCATTCGTCATGCGTGTTCGTCATGCGCGACGTCTTTTGGCGTGTCCTCGGCCAGGTCGGTCTCGACGTCGACGATGGCGGTGGTCACGGCCCAACTGACCACGCCCCAACTGCCGCCGGAGATCAGCAGCGCAAGGAGGATGGAGAGCGGCTGGGGCGGGACGGCGCCGCGGACGATGCCGACGATGGCGAGGATGATCCCGGCTGCGGCGAAGATCAGCCCGACGCGAAGGGGGAGCGAGAGACGGCGCCACCTGGATGCTGTTGTCATTGAAGCCTTTCCTTTTTTGCCACAGAGGACTCAGAGGACTCAGAGGGGAAACCTGAGTTTTCGTGACGCGCCTCTGGGATCTCTGTGTTCTCTGCGGCAAAGACTACGATGCCGGCCGCAAGTCCTTCACGGTTAGCTGCGGGCGGCCTGTGAAGTCGTTTATTTCCACGCAGTAGGCAAGGTCGACGCGGCCGGGCAGACCCTGGGCCAACTCGCCCATGCGGAACGCGATCGCTTCCCACTCGCTGCTGCGCGCGCCCTGCCCGTAGGCGCGGAACTTCAGATGCTGGCCCTCTTTGCCGACGAGCTTGACGGAACCGGGCGCCACGTTGACGCCATGGGTCACGAAGACGGGCTGCGGATTGGCTTCGCCGTGCGGCTCCAACTCGCCGAGGCGCGCGCAGGTGGCGAAATCCAACTCGGCCAGGTCGAGCTCGGCGTCGATCTTGAGCACGGGCGCGAGGTCCAGCTTACTCAGCTTTTCCTCGGCGATGCGCTCCAGGCGGGCGCGCAACTCGGGCAGCAGCTCGGTGCGGATGGTGAAGCCGGCCGCGGCGGAGTGGCCGCCGTGGCGCACGAGCAGCTCGCGGCAGTCGTCGAGCGCGTGGGTGTCTTCAGTCAGGCGCCCGGCGACGAGGCCGACCACGCCCGGGTGGAACTTGTCGTCGGCAACGAAGTTGAGGTATTTCGCGTCGCCGGCCTCCGCGAGCCGCTGCTTCGCCAACTCGACGGTGGCGCGAGTCATCTCCTGGCGCACGGTGTTGAGGCGGCCGAGTTCGGTGGCGGGCGCGCGCGCTTCGGCCTCGGTGAGCGCACTGAGCAACTGGTAGCCGATCTCGGCGGTGGAGAGGCGGCCGGCCGCGTTGAGGCGGGGGCCGATGACGAAGCCGATGGTCTGGGCGTTGACCTTGCCGGGCTGGAGACTCGCCTCGCCGAAGAGCGCGCGCAGGCCGGGCCGCCGCGGGCCGCGGTGGGAGATATGCGTTTGCGACAGGCCGTTGGTGCGCACGGTGCCGTTGAGCGAGTCCAGCCCGCGGCGGACGAGCAGGCGGTTCTCCCCGACGAGGGGCGCGATGTCAGCCACCGTGCCGAGCGCGACGAGGTCGAGCAGGTCGCCGGTCTTTAGCTGGAGGTCGGGGACGAAGGGGTCGTCGCGGTTGGCGCGGACGAGCGCCTGCGCGAGCTTGAACGCGATGCCGACGCCCGCGAGGTCCTTGAACGGGTACTCGTCGCCCTGCTGTTTGGGGTTGATGACCGCGAGCGCAGGGGGCAGGATGTCGCGGCCGTCCGCGTCCTTTTGGATGGAATGGTGATCGGTGACGATCATGTCCATGCCGAGCGACTGACCGTGCGCGACCTCGCGCGGGGAGCGGATGCCGCAGTCGACGGTGATGACCAGCTTCGCGCCGGTCGCGGCGACGCGGTCGAGCGAGTCGTTGTGGAGGCCGTAGCCCTCGTCGATGCGGTGGGGGATGTAGGGGGTGACGCGGGCGCCGAACGCGCGGAGCGCCTGCACGAGCAGCGCGGTGGATGTGACCCCGTCCGCGTCGAAGTCGCCGTAGACGACGATGGGCTCAGCCGCGGCGATGGCGGCGCGGATGCGCGCGACGGCTTCGGCCACACCCTTCATGCCGAACGGGTCGCGGAACTCGGCGGGGGGCTCAAGGAAGTTTTTGACCTCGGCCAGCTCGAAGATGCCGCGGTTGTAGAGCGCCTGGATGAGGAGCGGGTGCAGGTGGGAAAGGCCGGCCGAAACGTCCTTCGGACAGCGTGAGGCGACTTCCCAGCGCCTGGCGGTGGTTGGCATGGCGCGCATTATAGTCTGGCCGAGGCAGGCGGCCAAACGGCCCCGCGTGGCTGCGATCCAGGACAACCTGGGGTATGATTGCGCGAATCGAGGTGCGTATGACGCGAATTGTCTTTATGGGCACGCCGGAATTCGCCGTGCCGGTGCTGGACGGGCTGGTGAACGCCGGATATGAGATCGCGGCGGCC
>JALOOB010000513.1 GCA_025454635.1 Anaerolineae bacterium | reverse complement strand
GACGATGCCTAGGACCTTCCTGCGCGCCGAGTGGCGGCACCTGCTGATCGTCAATTACGAAGTTGACCCCGCTGTGTTGCGTCCGCGCGTCCCGGAGGGGTGCGAGCTGGACCTGTTCGAGGGGCGCGCGCTGGTGAGCCTGGTCGGGTTCCGCTTCCTCAACACGCGGTTGCTCGGCGCGCTGCCCGTGCCGTTTCACGTTAACTTCGACGAGTTCAACCTGCGTTTCTACGTGACGCGGACAGCCCCGGATGGCGAGGTGCGGCGCGGGGTGACCTTCGTGCGCGAGTTCGTGCCGCGGTGGGCGATCGCGACGACCGCGCGCCTCGCGTACGAGGAGCCGTATTCCGCGGTCCCGATGCGGCACGAGTTGAAGCTGGAGGGGCCGCGGCCGGAGGCAGCCTACGGCATCAAGGTGGGCGGCGCGTGGCACACGCTGCGGGGAGTGGCGGAGGGGCCGGCGATCTTCGCGCCGGATGATCCGGCGATCAGCTTCATCACCGAGCATTATTGGGGCTACACGCGGCGTTCCTCGGGGCGGACGAGCGAGTACCAGGTGGTCCACCCGCCGTGGCAGGTGCGCCGGGCGCCGGACGCGCGTTTCGACGGCGATGGCGCGACGGTCTACGGGCCGGAATGGCGCGAGTGGCTGGCCGCGCGGCCGCATTCCGCGTGCCTCGCGGAGGGGTCGGAGGTGGCGGTGATGGGGGGAGCAGGGATGTAGACGCGCGACCCGGAGCCTCTTCTCCTCGTAGTATTCTCTGGACGCACTGCATCATCTTCGCGGCCACCCAAACCTGACAAGATCGCCTGGCGCAACTTGCAGGTACGCGCCAGGCTCATCGTCGGGTGACCCGAGGTTGTTCGACGATGGCGGTTTTGTCACTCGCACCCAGGAGCCAGCCATGCAGGACCTCGCGATTACGGTCAATAATTTCAGCAAGTCTTACGGCGCGAAGCGCGCGGTGGACGGGATCTCGTTCGACGTGCGGCAGGGGGAGATCTTCGGCCTGCTCGGCCCGAACGGCGCGGGCAAGACGACGACTCTGGAGTGCCTCGAAGGGCTGCGGCGGGCGGACGGCGGCGCGCTGAGCATCCTCGGGGTGGACCCGGGGCGGCAGGCCGGCCGGCTGGCCGCGCTGATCGGCGTGCAGCTTCAGACGTCCGCGCTGCCCGCGTCGATGACGCCGGTCGAGGCGCTGCGGTTCTTTGCCGCGTACCACGGGCAGCCCCCCGCTCTGAGCCTGATCGACCGGCTCGGGCTGGGTGAGAAGCGCAACGCGCAGTACGGGTCGCTCTCCGTGGGGCAGCAACGGCGCCTCGCGCTGGCGCTGGCCGCGGCGCACCGGCCGAAGGTGCTGTTTCTCGACGAACCGACCGCGGGTCTGGACGTGGCCGCGCGGGCCGAGCTGCACGCGCTGATCGGGGAGCTGCGGGCGGAGGGCGCGACGGTTGTGCTGGCGACGCACGACATGGCCGAGGCGGAGAAGCTGGCCGACCGGGTCGCGATCCTGCTGCGCGGGAAGATCGCCGCATGCGGCACGCCGCGGGAACTGACCGCCACCGGCGCGGGGCAGACGAAGGTGTCGGCGCGGACGGAGAACGCCGCGCTCGCGGAGAGCCTGCCGCCGATGCCGGGCGCGGTGCGCGCGCTGGTGGAGGACGAATACGCGGTGTACTTCACGACGGACACCGGCGCGACCGTTGCCGCGGTGCTGCAGACGATCGGCGAGTGCGGCGACAAGCTGGTCGACCTGCGGGTGGAGCGGCCGTCGCTGGAGGAGCGCTTCCTCGAAATCACGCAGCGGGAACCGGGGAGGGTCGCATGAACGCTTTCGCCAACCACTTCACCTACGAGTTCAAGACTGGACTGCGCAACTCGTCGTTGCTCTTCATGAGCTATCTCTTCCCGCTGCTGTTCACGGAGACGCTGATCCCCGCACTGTCCATCTTCGCGATGATGGCGGGCGGGCTGCTGGCGCTGGGCGGGCCGCTGGTGGAGGCGCGCGACGCAGGCATCTACCGCAGCTTCAAGATCAACGGAGTGCCGGCGGGGTCGATTGTCGCAATCCCGGTGCTGGCCGCAACCGCGCATATGCTCGTGGTGTCGCTGATCATCACGGTGACCGCAGGGCCGCTGTTCGGCGCGGCGCTGCCCGCGAACCCGCTCGCGTTCGGCGGGCTGCTGGTGCTGTGCGCGTTCACGTCGGCGGCGCTCGGCGTGCTGATCGGCGTGGTGGCGGCGAACAGCCGGGCCGTGCTGGGGCTGTCGCAGGCGCTGTTCCTGCCGTCGATGATCCTGGGCGGGCTGATGATGCCCTTGAGCATGCTGCCCGCGGGGATTCAGCGGATTGCCGGGCTGCTGCCCGCGACGCACATGATGCAGGCGATGATGGGGCTGGGGTACGGCTATCCTACTGCGTACGTTCCCATCGTTTCGACTGCCGTGACCGTGGCCGCGGGCGCGCTGGCGTTTGCCCTGGCGGTGTACTTGTTCAACTGGGATAAAGCGAA